>DASWTP010000142.1:0-84646 GCA_036402075.1 Chryseosolibacter sp.
GGCAGGAGGAACGGTAACTATGCCACTCGAGAAAGCGTTTTGGGGTGCATACTTTGGCATGGTGACGGATAAGTTTGGTGTGCAGTGGATGGTGAATTGCGAAAACGCTTGATGCAGGGTGCTCAGGTGTTCATGTGCTTATGTGCTCATGTTTGTAGGCTTCTCGCAGCGATTGCGATGTATGGTAAGTCCTCAGCCTCGAGTGATGGGCTTGGGAAACAATCAAGCCAGAAATCTTGAGACTTAAGCATCTTAGTACCTACACTTACTAATCTCCGCAGAACATGTTTGTGCTTGCAGAACATGAACACCTGAACACCCGGGCACCTGAGCACATTCTCTCCTCAGTGATTCTTCACTTGCAATTTTAATTTCTCCTCTTCAAGATCCATTTGGGCTTCCAGGTTTCGGATAACTTCATGATCGTAGGATGGGTCATTTCGTAAGCGATGAAGTTCGTTGCGTTGAAGTTCAATCAGGTCGATGTAAACGTTGATGTACTCGCGAACGTTGGGCTGCCGGCTGTTGTTTTGATGCGAAAGAATCTGCTCCTTGACTTCGAGAATTTTAGTAATCTGAGCCCTTAGGTCGCGCACCAGTTGATTGTTTTCAAACACTGTCTTGTGCTTGAGATCCAAGGCCTGCAACGCCAGACGCGACAGCTTTGCTTTGATCTCCGATTCCTGTTCCAGCTCTGGGCGTTGGTGATCGGGGTCTTCATAGTTGACAAGCCTGATCACGAGGGGGAGGGTGAGTCCCTGGATGACCAGCGTTACGAGAATGACAACGAAGGTAATGAACAAGATCAGATTGCGCTGGGGAAATGCCTGACCGTTCTCCAGCAACATCGGGATTGATAAAGCCGAGGCTAGCGAGACCACACCACGCATTCCCGCCCAGCCCACAATCAAGGGGCCACGCCAACCGGGACGTGAGTCAGCCGTAGTAATGTATCGACTGACCCAAACCGTAAATGCAGAGGAGATCAGGGTAAAACCGACACGGGTTATGATAATCACCAGTGATATGATCAACGCGTATCCGAGCGCTTCCCCCAGCGAGTAGTCCGTCAGTCCGTTCACGATATTGGTCAATTCAAGACCGATCAATAGAAAAACAAATCCATTTAGAATAAAGCTGACGGTTGTCCACATGCTGGTGCTTTGGAGTCGCGTGGTGTGGCTGAAAATCTTATGGCTTCGGTATGAAATAAACAGTCCGCCACTGACCACTGCCATGACACCGGATACATGAAATTGTTCCGCTCCCAGATACATCAGGTAAGGCGCAACGAGCGTGAGCGCAGTGTCGATGTTGGCGTTGGTGGGAAGCCAGCGGTGAATGGCGTAGATGATCATCGCGATCAGGACTCCGATGACAATTCCCATGATGGTAACAAACACGAAGTTGAGTGCGGCAACGTGGAAAACAAAGGTGCCTGAAATAACCGCTGCTAGTGCAAAACGGAAAACGATCAAGCTGGACGCATCGTTGACAAGGCTTTCGCCTTCAAGAATGGCGATAACGCGTTTGGGAACTTTTATCCCTCTAAGGACTGACGTTGCAGCGACTGCGTCAGGCGGTGAAATAATTCCACCGAGCAGAAACCCGAGTGACAATGTGAAATCGGGGATCATCGCGTTGGAGACGACCGCAACAATACCTGAAGTAAGGATTACCAGGCCGAACGCAAAGATCGAAATGATCCTTCGCCACCGCCAGAAATCTTTCCACGAAGTGTTCCATGCAGCTTCATACAACAGCGGTGGCAGGAAAATCAGGAAGATAAGTTCGGACTTTATTTCAATGGACGGCAGTCCTGGAATGAAGCTGATAGCAAGGCCTGCGATAACGAGAAAGATTGGGTATGAAATGTTGATCTTTTCACCCAGCATCACTACCATGAGGATAATGATTACAAGAGCTAATACCCAGAGGAGCGATTCATGCATCGTTGCTGGTGTTGAGATTTTCAACACAAGATAGGCCTAAATCGGCAAAGGCTAAATAAACGATTTGAATTTGTCGACCATGCGCTGGCCTTCTTCCATTGTCACGGGTTTCACCATGTAGTCGACCGCGCCAAAACTTAAGCACTTCCGTTTTTCGTTTTCGCTCTCAGAGGTTGAATAGATGATCACGGGAATATTTTTCAAACGATTGCTCTGCTTCAGGTGAAGCAGCGTCTGTGAACCGTTCATCAGCGGCATATTGAGGTCAAGCACAATTAATTTGGGAAGCGCGCTCTCGTTGCTGATACCTTCCAGGTACTCCAGCGCTTTCACGCCATTTTCAACAAACATGACGTTTTGTTCGATGTTCGACTCAGAAAAATATTCCTGGAGGATCATATGGTCCTCCTTGTCGTCATCCACCACGAGTATCCTGATGTCGTTGTTCATGTTATTCTTCGATTAAAACATCGACTGCATTGCTCACCGGGAGTGTCACCGAGAAGATGGCATACTCATTAGGCACCGAGTCCGCTTCTATGCTTCCATTGTGCAGTTCGACAATTCGTTTGCAGATGGACAAGCCAATGCCGGTGCCCGGGATCTGGTCGCGTGTGTGAAGGCGTTCAAATAAACCGAATATTTTTTCGCGGTATTGCTCCTCGAATCCAATGCCGTTGTCCTTTACTTTGATCACGATGCCGTCATCTTCGATGGAAGCCGTGACTTCAATGACGGGTGGTATGTCCTTCTTTGAGTACTTCAGCGCGTTTGAAATGAGATTCGTGAACAGCTGGCGCAGGCGCAGCGTATTTCCATTCAAAACAGGAAGGTTGCCTACGTTCACTATGGCTCTCTTCTCTTTGATAACCATGTCCAGATCTTTCAGAATTTCACTGATGGTCTGGTTCAGGTCAACGGATTCAAACTTCAGCTTCTGCTGCTGGAGCTGGGAGTAGCTCAACAGGTCACTGATCAGTTCTTTCATTCTTCCAGCGGCCAGCGTCATATTGTTGAGCATGGCATGGCCGGAACTGTCGAGATTGGCGTTGTATTTCTTTTTCAGCACGTCTGTGTAAAAGAAGAGTTTTCGCAACGGCTCCTGCAAGTCGTGCGAAGCGAGGTGCGCAAATTGTTCAAGCTCGTAGTTGCTTCGGTTCAGCTCGATCACTTTCTGCTGGAGTTCGCTTTGGTTTTCGAAAAGCTGTTGCTGTATTTCTTTTAGCTCGCGGTTGTCCTTGAGTGTCTGGTCAACTTGTTTTTGTGCGCTGATGTCAACGATGAAGCCGATCCATCGGTTTATGATCTCCTTTTCATTTTTCAAGGGAATTACCGTGATGATATGCCAGAGATAATTCCCCGTGCTTTTTTGCCGGAATCGGTATTGTCCGTTAAAGGTTGTTCCTTTTGCGATGGCGTAGCTGAGGTCCTTGCTGAAGGAAGAATAATCTTGCTGGTGGATAACAGACTGCCAGGTTGCCTGATTGAGTTCTTTTGGAACAAGGCCAAGAAAATCCTGAAGCCATTTATTAGAGTAGGTAATGAGTCCGCGGTTGTTTGCTGAGAACATCATCAACGGTAGTGTGTCCGTGAGAAATCGGTAATCGTCCTCACTTTCGCGCAGTCGTTCTGCCAGCTCCTGGAGCTGAAGGTTTTTTCTTCGCAGTTCATCGTAGGCGGATAGGGGAGGCTCTGTCTTAAAATAGTTGGCAAACGAATCGATTTTTGCTTCGGTAAGTGTGCCACTGAAGTTGAGTTGTTGCTGAAGGGTGATGCTTATCTCCTTGCTGTTTCGGGTAATCTCGAGGTCGTCTACCAGGCGTTTGGCAAACGAGCAGGCTTCGGTGCAGCGCACGCTGAAGTCTGTTTTGTCGCTGATCACTGCTTTAAAGAATTTTTTCGCGCCAATCGCTTCAATGCCCAATACCAGCACCGCTTCGCGCCCATATTCAATGGCACAACGCGCAATCTCTGAAATTGCCGTGGCAATGGAAGTTTGTACGATGAGCGAATATCCGGTCATCTCACAAAGTTTCATGGCCCGCTTGTGGGCAAGAATGAGGTCCATCTCATTTTCCAGTTTTACATGTACGATCTCTTTCATCACGCTAACTGACTTTTGATATTAAAATGGAGGAGTCGTCTGTTCCTCTCGTATAATCTTTATAAACCGCTGCCGCCATCACCATGTTGTCATACTTGAGCAGCGAAGGAAACTTCGCTAAGTCCCAACGGCTCCGAATACCGTCTGAACACATTACCAGGTACTGGTTCCGTTCGGCAGGTAAGGTCGAATGGTTGATCGAGGTTGGGATGTTGAGGCCTATGGTACCATTGTAAGCCATGTAGTTTTTATAGGTAATACCCTGATACAACCGTGTTACAATGTTTCCGACACCGCAGATCTTCCACTCGTTTCGCTTGCGGTCGAGAACGCCAACAGTTGCGACAAGCCCCCGGGTTCTTCTGACTTTCTCATGCATCTGCCGAAGAATGTCCACCGGGTTTGCATCGTCTGTTTCAAAAAAAAAATCGCCAGCCCGGGTCACGGCTTCTTCGGCATACTTGCCGTGTCCTAATCCATCGCCCAAAAAAACGCGTACATCGTTCTTTGTTCGTTTCACCCGGTACTGATCGCCACACTGTACTTCGCGAGGTTTTGCAACCACCAGCCCTCGAATGTCAAGATCGAAATTTTCTTTTCTCACAAACCCGCCTTCGCGCGTAGTGACTTTCGAATACACGATCGTCCCCCAATCTGGTATTGAGTAAATGTTGAACACATTGCTGAGGCGCTCGATCGCTCCGAGCCCATGTCCAAGGCTCGAACCAGTGGATACGCCATCGCGCATTACACGTGCGATATCCTGGATGCCCGGACCTTTGTCCAGCGCAATTATTTCAAAGTTAGACTTGTTGCCCTCTTCATTCTGAATGCGATAGAGGATTTCCCCGGAAGCCGCATATTTTACCAGGTTGGAGCAGATCTCCGATACGATGATGTCGATCTCTCCCGCGCGCTGTTCCGTGAAATTGCAGGTGAGCACTTCCTTGTGGATCTCGCGTTTGAGGTAAGCGATGTAGCTACGCTCTTCAATTGTATAACTGGTAAACGGCTTATCCATTCTTCCACTTGGTAACCGTTACCGTTGTTCCTTTTCCTACTTCGGATTGGATATCAAACTCGCTGACCAGTCGTTTGGTGCCTGGCAATCCAAGTCCCAGGCTTTTGCCTGTTGAAAAACCATCCTTCATGGCAAGCTTGACGTCTGGTATTCCCGGACCCTTGTCCGAGAATGTAAGCTTGATGCCATTCTCCCTTCCTTTGCTCACCACTTCAATGATGGCCATGCCTCCGCCAGCATATTTCAACATATTACGGGCAAGCTCGCTGGCAGCGGTAATTAATTTCGTTTGATTCACCAGGCTCATCCCGACTTTTACTGCGTATTCCTTAAGTCGGTTCCGGAATGGAATAACATCTACCTCGCGGGCAATTGCCATGGTTTCTTTATTCAATATCACCATCTTCCATTTCCCTGAGATCGTTATCCTTATATTGAATTTTTGAAGTGAGAAGTTCGATTCCTTTTTCAACGTTCAATGCGCTGAGAACTCCCTTTAACGGAAGACCAAGCTCAACCAGTGTGATTGCCACTGCAGGCTGCATCCCTACAACAACCGTCTCCGCATCCAAGATCTTTGACATGGTCGCGATGTTACCAATGATTCGACCCATAAATGAGTCAATGATGCTTACCGCAGAGATGTCAATCAGAACACCCTGCGCACCCGTTTTGTTGATGGCCTGCACCAGGTCTGCTTCGAGATTTTCTGCCAAACGATCATACAAATCTACTTGAATGGTTACCAGGAGAAGGCTCCCCATTCGGAGGATCGGTATTTTTTCCATACGCGACTACTGATTTTCGGTAACGGTTTGCTTCTGTTTCCTAACCACCTGCAGCTGTAGCATGTTAAACGCTGACCTGAGGGCGCTGGCAAGGCTGGCTTTTGTTACAACATCCGAAAGATCAATACCGAGGTGAACTACGGTTTGAGCGATTTCAGGACGGATACCGCTGATAATACACTCCGCTCCCATCAGGCGTGTGGCACTGACCGTTTTGATAAGGTGCTGCGCTACCAGTGAGTCGACAGCGGGTACTCCCGAGATATCAAGGATGGCGATGCTGCTTCCGCTCTCGACAATTTCCTGCAACAAACTTTCCATCACCACCTGGGTTCGTGAGCTGTCTAGCGTTCCAATGATGGGGAGAGCCAGAATCCCGTCCCACACACGGATGACAGGAGTAGAGATCTCTGTGATTTCATCGGTCTGGCGCAGGATGACCTCTTCACGTCCCTTAATGAACGTCTCGAAGGTGGAAACGCCAAAGCTGTCTATGATCTTGCTGACCTTAAGACTTTGGACGTATAATTCCTGCGGATCTTTGATTTCGGTTTGAAGCACATTCAGCATCGCGTCTTTCAGGCTGAACACATAGGTTCCGGTTTCCCGCGGAGAGTAGCCTTGCTTTGCGCGTGAGATAGAAATGCTTGTAAGAATGTCGATGACCGGTTCGAAGTCGGAATTTCTCGGATCATCGATATTTTCATCCTTAAGGTTATTTACAAAAACGTTTAAAAGCTCGTCAGACTGAACACGAAGGTCTTCGTTTGTCATTAGATCTTCGCGTAAGCCTTCATCTGCAAGCTGATATTTCATCCAGGTTTCAAGTACAGATTTCCTTTTTTTCTGCAGTACCTTAATAGCTTCGTTTTTCATCAAAAATTTAATTATAGGATTGGTAAATAGATGGGGGTATTATTATCAATTGATTGGGCGATGATCGCAGCATAGTATGAGTAGGGGTCGGGTGAACTGGGGTAAAATTTCCATGCCAACCGGGGTTTCTTTCCGTGAGAATATTTTTCTACAGTTTTGGGTAAATTATTGCCGCTTGTCGAACCGTAGCACGATTAGATTTTATCATTCTTGAACAAACATATATGAAGATTGTATACACTGCTCTAATCTGTGTGCTTGGTGTGAGCCTCCAGGCGCAGATACCAGGACACCTTAAGGATGCCTTTCCAGAAGGAACGACCACGCATCAAAATGTTTCTTATGCTGGCGATACGCTTAGGAAGCATCAGCTCGACATCTATTTGCCAACGGGTAGCAGCTCGAGGCTGTCCCTGATCGTATGGGTACACGGTGGGGCATGGAACCACAATGACAAATATGCCGATATGGGCTACATGACTCAAACAATAAAGGGGCTTCTGGAGAATGGATATGCATTCGCCAGCATCGACTATCGGCACAGTACAACAAGAGTTTTCCCTGCGCAGGTGCAGGATTGCTCCCAGGCGTTGCAGTTCCTCTATGATAACGCTGATAAGTATCGCATCGATAAAAACCGCATTGCCCTCATTGGATTTTCTGCCGGGGGCCACCTGGCTTCCATTCTGGGCTTGTCACTCAATAATGACGTGAAGGATTTTTATCCCCCTTCCGGCAAGCCTTCATACACAGTCAAGGCTGTGGTTGACTTCTATGGCCCGGCTGATCTCTTGATGATGAGTGCAAAGCAAGATCCTGAAATAACCACCGACCCGATTTATCAGCTCTTGGGTGCTGCGGCCGTAAAGAGGCCCGATCTTGCGCGCAGAGCGAGTCCGGTTACCTACGTTGATAAGAACGATCCACCGTTCTTCATTGTGAATGGTGAAAAAGACGAATCGGTTCCGTTTCAGCAGTCGCTACTTCTGAAATCGATGCTCGACCTTGCTGGCGTAAAGAATGAACTGATTATCGTAAAGGGAGCACCTCATTATGGCAAGATGTTCGATGCCGAAGATGTCCGAAGAAAGCTTTATCAATTTTTAAAAACCAATTTGCAGTAAATGAAGTATCGGGCGATCTGTACCGACATTGATGGTACACTACTTAACAAAGAGCGGCAACTGTCCGAGAAGACTATCGCCACGGTTCGATCACTGGGGACGCATTTTCCTTTCATACTCGCATCGTCCAGGATGCCTTCAGCCATGCGTCACCTCCAGGTGGAGCTCGATATTGAGCATCATCCGCTGATCGCATACAATGGGGGATATGTGCTCTTATATAAGGATGGAAAGGCCATTGAGTTTTGCTCCATTGAGATTCCGGGTGCTGTGGTCGAAAAAATCCTTTCTCTTTCTTCCGGGATGACGATTCACAACAGCCTGTACCGGAGGGATGAATGGTTTGCACCAGCTGCCGATCAATGGACTGAGCGCGAGGAGAAGATTACTAAGGTCCGTGCGGAGATCCGTAACGTGTATGAAGTGGCGGCAGCGTGGAAGGCTCGAGGTGACGGTGCGCATAAGGTGATGTGTATGGGGCCAGAGGAGGAAGTTAACGTTCTTGAGCAACGGCTAACCACGAATCTTGCTGGCGAGATTCACGTATACCGAAGCAGGCCGACCTATCTTGAACTGGCTCCCCGGAGCATCTCTAAAGCTACCGGCTTGGCGTTACTATTGGAGAAACTGTATGATTTCCCAATGGAAACGGTAATCGGCTTCGGAGATAACTACAATGACATAGACATGCTCATGACCTGCGGATTGGGTATTGCCGTTGCCAATGCGCGGGATGAGGTGCTGGCCGTTGCCAATGAAGTCACAGGTAAAAGTGTGGACGATGGTGTCGCTGCAGCCATTGAAAAGTACTGTTTCCCTAGGGAAAAGTGAAGATTTTCGAGGCAACGTCCCCTGCCTCTGACACACTTTTGTCCGGCAGGACTTCGATCTTCATAGGAGAAAACGACTCTTCGCAGGGAGTTTTCATAGGGAAAACGGACAACTTACGCGCGCTCTCATAGGGAGATTTTCACTTTTTCATAGGGAAAATGGTAGAAATATTAGTTAGTATGGAAACAATTTCATTACCTTTACCTCAGCAGTTGAGTGTGTTTCTCCAATGGACACCAACACAAAAGACAAATTGATACGAAAGTTTTATATCAATACAACACCCGGAAAGAAGCTGACAAGAGCTTCAAGGCCAAACTCTCTCCCAGCCAACCACGCCATTTCTGGAACAGTATTTTTCTTCACTGAATCTTTTAACCACTAAATTCAAATAAACGCTATGGCAAAAACAGCGAAAAAGTCTGCTAAAAAAGCAGCAAAGAAGTCGGCAAAGAAAGCCGTAAAGAAGTCTGCTAAGAAGGCAGCTAAGAAAGCAGCTCCAAAGAAGAAGTCGGCTAGAAAGCCTAATGCTGCATTCATGGCACCTCTTACTGTAAGCGATAACCTCGGTGCGGTAGTAGGTAACAAGCCACTTCCAAGAACTCAGATCATCAAGAAGATCTGGGACTACATTAAGAAGAATGGCCTTCAGGACAAGAAGAACAAGAGAATGATCAACGCTGACGAAAAGTTAAAAGTTGTTTTCGGTGGCAAGGGTCAGATCTCCATGTTCGAACTTGCTAAAGTTGTTAACAAGCACGTGAAGAAGTAATTTTCACTTTGTTTGAAATAAAAAAGCCCGGGCGATCTGCTCGGGCTTTTTTGTTTCAATCAGTTTGCGGCCCTTTTATGATTTTTCACCGCGCTCTATTCACCTTCCTCGTGCTCAACCTTCCGGTTATTTGCTACGCTGGCCTTTTCAACGGCAGATGGAGGGGTGCATGGTTAAGCACCAGAATTGCTACAGATGGTTATTTCGACAGCGTTAGCACGATTGCGTTGGGTTTACCCATGAATGGCTGATCCGCACGTACCAACAAGAATTTCCATTCCAGGGTTTTCTTTTCGACTCCATCAATCTCCCATTGGCCAAGAAACGGGCTCCGTTGATCAAACAAAATTTATGCAACGGCATTATTTACGTTCCTTCAGGTATGGGAAAAAAATCCAAGATGCTTATGAAAACATTCACTCTTAAATCGCTTGCAGGATCGCTGAGTGTGATCATGCTGACCAGTGTACTCTTGTCGTTTACAAAAAACCCGGGAGGTGACAGCTTTACAATTTATCTGAATGACAAGCTCCTTGTGCAACAATACGTGCACATGAAGGAGAAAACAAAAACAATTTCGTTACACCAGGCCACTGCCAATGACGTTCTGCGGATTCACTACAGCCATTGTGGTAAGATGGGAATATCCAGGAATCTCTTTATAAAAGACAGTGAGAACAAAATTGTAAAGACCTGGAAGTTCGAGGACTCGGCAGACGGAGATAAGGGCTCGATGACCGTGCGCGCGGGAGAACTGGCGGATGTTCAAAAACGGAATGCGGGCAAGAAACTTTCTTTAGTTTATACAGCGGAACAGCTGCCGGACGGGATCACGCTAGCCATGATCACCACATCGGGCAATGCGGAAGCGAGTATTCGTTGATCGGGAGGGCGGTACGCTTCTGTCAGTATAAGTTAAGATGGTCACGTTAAACCAGCCTTTGTACCGGCTGGTTTTTTTTTGATTGTGTGAAAGCAATTTCACTGCATTGTTGACTAATTCAACATGTTAACCAACGGTACGTGTATGCGCGAAAACTAAGACATTGAACAGCAAGGCATTAATGTATAGCCGTTTTGTAAGGCACATCATTCGAACAAGGTGATGCAGGAAAAAACAATTGTATCACTAAACTGAAAAATGATGAAAAAAATAATCTTAGCCATTGGTTTAATGTTCGGTGGGGTTGCATTCGTAAACGCCCAGGAGCAGCAGCAGGACACAACGCAAACGCAGTCGCAGCAGTCAGATCAGTATCGTTCAGATACCACATCGACTGATGACAGCCAGAATCAAGACCAGACGCAGCAGGATCAGACTCAATCAGACACGACATCAACCGAGCAATCTGACATGTACCGTACTGAGGGAGAAGGTAACGTGAGTGATTCAACTGCTAACGATGCAGCGAGCCAGACCACTACTGGTAACGAATCAACTACAAGCAGCGAATCAAGCGAATCAACAACGACAGGTTCACAGTCTACCACTGGCCAGCCAACAACAGATGACCAGTCATCCACAAGCCAGACCGGAATGACACAGGATGACCAGGAGCAGGAAGGTGAGAAGATCGAAGTTTCAGAACTGCCTGCAGCCGTACAAACTAAACTTCAGAGCACTGACTATCAAGGTTGGGTAGTTTCTTCAGCTCGCAAGAAGATGTGGACTGATCCATCAGATTCACAAGCTACTGCCAAAGAAGTTTATGTAATCGAGGCAAAAAATGGTTCAGAGACCAAAAAACTTAAGTTCGACAAAGAAGGAAATGAGATTGAACATGACAAGCACAAAAAAGACGATCAAAAATAGTCTTTCGGTTTAGTCCACATGAAAGGGCGCTCAGCGATGAGTGCCCTTTTTTTTTGCGCCCCATCGCCCCCTAAAGGGGAAAGGAAGATGTGTAGAGGGCCGCGGGGGGTTATTATTATAAAAAGGGGGGTTATTATTATAAAAATAGTTTCATTACTATAAAAATAGTTATACATTTGAATATGGAACAAAAGACACTGACCCGGGCCGAAGAGCAAATTATGCAGTACTTATGGGGCCTGGAAAAAGCATATCTGAAAGATCTGGTTGAGCAATTTCCCGAGCCAAGGCCTGCGTACACTACAATCTCTACGGTGGTGCGAGTGCTTGTTAAGAAGGGATTTATCGGGTTTAAAACGTATGGAAAGATCAATGAATACTTTCCACTGATTTCGAAACACAAGTATTTCCAACGCAGCGTTAAGCCGATTATCGCCAATTATATCGCTGGAGCCCCGAGTGCGCTGGCGTCTTTTTTTGCCAATGACAAGCTGAATCTTTCTGAGTTGGAGGAACTGAAGAAGCTTGTGGATGATCGCATCAGGAAACTGAAATCAAAAAACAAATAGCCTATGCCGTTATTCGTCTCATATCTGTTCGAAGTCAGCGTTTGCCTCGCACTGGTTTTGCTGATTTACGCTTTGTTTCTAAAGCAAACAACATTTTTCCTGGCAAACAGATTCTACCTTCTTGCCGGGTTGGCTGTGGCATTTTTACTTCCGCTTATTTCTTTGCCGCAGGGTTTTACCGGAAACACCACAGTGCTGTCCGAGCTTTCTCTTCAGAAAATTGAAACCGCCTACATCCCATTCAATTTTTCTGAAAACGACACAACAAGAAATCCCGATGTAGATCTTGCGCTCATTGCGCTCTATTTATGTGGCGTCTGCTTTTTTAGCGTTCGGCTGGTCAGCGGCATTGTCAGGCTTTTTCGACTAAGAAAATACAGCAAGAAGGCACGGACCCACGGAATTGAGATATTCGTTCAGGACGCAGCACCCGTATTCTCGTTCTATAAGTTCATTTTTGCACCACCTGATGTTGATCGGCTTGTCCTCAGGCATGAACAGGTTCATGTGCGGGAAATGCACTGGGTTGATAGTTTGGTGGTGGAGCTTGTTTCTGTTGTTCTATGGTTTAATCCACTGATGATATTCTACAAACGTGCGATTAAGACGCTGCACGAGTTTCTCGCAGACGCTGGCGCAGTTCACAATGAAAAAGACCTTGCTACGTACATGCATTGCCTCGTAACCGCTTCGGAACGTAACACCCTTGCAGTCGCGAGCCACTTCGGTTCTAATACAACTAAACATCGAATAATTATGCTAACAAAAAACAAAACACCTCTCTACAAAGCGATGTTGTATTTTATCATCGTTCCGGCAGTAGCGCTTTTGCTATTCGCCTTTCAGGAGTCAGCTAAGCCTGCAGCATCAAATACAAGCCCTGTCATGGCAAGCGCGCAAAGTGTGCCGGATGGCGCTCCAATCGAATCAGCGAAGATAAAAAGTACGATTGGATTTGGTGAACGTTTACATCCGGCCACAGGTAAGTTGGTAAAACACACCGGAGTGGATTTAATTGCCGATGAAGGAGTTGATGTTGTGGCGGCTGCTGATGGTCTGGTGGTTGAAACTACGTTCAATGATCTTAAAGGCAATTTCGTTGTCATCCGTCACAGCAATCAGTTTCAAACGCAATATTTTCATCTCCTGAAATCAACGGTAATGAAGGGTTCAGCAGTTAAAAAAGGCGAAATCATAGGTCAGGTAGGAAGTACAGGTGTACTATCGACAAATAATCACCTTCACTATGAAGTTTTGAAGGACGGTGAAGCAGTTAACCCCGTTGACTACCTGCCGCAAGGTTACATTGAAAGGTAAAGCGCCATAACGAATTTCACGATCGGTTGTTGCCTGTTCGCGACCGTGCCCGCTATCGATAATACACCACGTTACAATCGGGCTTGCGCTCTTTGAACTTTTCGATTGCGCGCGCACTTACTTTCGTGTTGTAAACTTTTAACGTCTTCAAGGGGAGTGGCTCAACAGGGTCGAGGCTCCCCACTTTCGTATTCGAGCAGTCAAGGGTTTCCAGCGCGTCAAGTCTTTCCAAAGGATCAAGTCGTTTGATTTGCGTGCCGGCACAATTGAAAAGCTTCAGGTTGTCGAGATTGCCCAGCGGCTTCAACTCATCCACCGGGGTGTTGGAGATGTCCAGTTCAGTCAGTGATGTCAACTGTCCGATATAATCTATGCCCTGCAATGGACTATTTGCAACGCGCAATGATGTCAACGTTTTGAGATTCTCTAAGGCTGGAAATACGTTCACACCGGTTCCCGACACGTTCAATTTTTTAAGGCGTACAAACTCATTAAGGGGATTGAGATTGTCGATGTTTGCTTCCTGCAGCTCGATGGTTTCCAGCTCTATGAGCTTATGAAAATTTTCACGTGTAGAGGTCGTGTCAGTGCCCATCTTTCGTTGCAAAGCCTCTTTCCACCCCGGAGAGAGTCCGCTCCACCATCTCCGTAGGTGGTGTGTTTTATAGACCAGCAGCGCTTGTGGATTCTTCTCTAAAAATTCTGCAGCCGTTATGTCATGAATAGATGTGTGGTCCACATAAACCTTTCTCAGGTCTTTCAAGCCAAAGAGTGCATCAAGACTTTCAACTTTCGTGTTGTCGGCCCGGAATTCGCGCAGCTTGGAAAACTGTCGGACGAGGAAGATGTCGCTTAGCGGTGTATCGCTGATGTCAAGTAACATAATGTCGCGATGGTCTTCCAGCGGACTCAAGTCTTTCACGGCAGTGCCACCAACCCGAACCAACTTAAGCTTTAACAGTTTCCGCAAAGGCTCCAGATCAACAATGCCTGGATTACGAGTGACGTTAATCGAATCAAGATTTGTTACAGCCGCCAGGTCTTCCTTTGATGGGGTTGTACCAATCTTCGCGGACGCCTTGAACACGTTTTGCCACGCGCTATTCAATCCATCCCACCAGCTTTTCAAATCTTTGGAATCATAAATCACGAGCGCAGCCGCGTTTTGCAGCCGGAAAGCATCGGCTTTTTCACGCGTAATTTCCGTTTGATCGCAGTATACTTTTTCAAGGCTTTTTAAGTTTTTCAGCGGCTCAAGCGTATTGATGCGTGTATAGTTCGCTTCTATGACTTTTAGATTCTGCAGGGCCGACAACGCATTCAATGAACTGATGCGTGTGCTGTCGAGGGATAGAATTTCAAGCGAAGTCATGTTCTTCAACGGGGTCAGATCCTGCACGAGGGTATTTGAGACATCAACCGACCTTAATGTTGTAAGCTTTTCAATGGGCGAGAGGTATGCCAGCTGTGTGTTGGAGGCATCCAGCGAAACCAGGTTTGATAAAAAATTCAACTGAGTAAAATCGAACACTTTTGTGTGACTGATATCAAGCGTGTCGAGTAACGTCATTTTTTCTATTACCGCGATATCGGCAACTCCCGTGTTGCTTAAGTCGAGCTTCGAGAGGTTGGAAGAATATTTTAACGCTGTCAGGTCTTCGACCTTTGTATCCGACAGATCGAGCCGCACCAAACCGGTCAGGTTTCGAATCGGTGTGAGATCGGTGATATTGGTTTCTGCCAGGGAAAGATTCTTCAAACCCACAAGCTGACCTAACGGTTCAATATTCTGGATGTATTTGTTACCGGTAAGATCTAGCGTTTCAATGCTTGTAATTTTTTTGATTTCCGCCAGCGAGAGGCTGTCGGCCTGAAGATTTGCTTTCTTTTTAAAGATGGATCGCCACTCATACGACAACTCATTCCACCAGTTTGTAAGGGCAGCCTTCTCGTTGAACTCCTTCGTATACATGCTGACGATCTTCAGGTCCTGGTCGTCAGGATTGAAGTTGATCTCGATAAACCTGGGCTGAACATTTTTCACAGCCACGCCTTCGGACGAGATCCCGTCAAGCGTTCTGCGGGTTGTCACTTTGTAAAAAAGGTTCCCGTTTGGAAGTGTGCTGCTCTGGATGTCTTCAATGGCAAATTCAAACTTCACCTGCTCGAAAAAGAAATCTACGTCTTTCAGGTAAGCAACGATATCCTTGTTGGTGATCGTTTCCCGGTTTTCGTCAAGGTCATCTTCTACCTGCACTTTTTCATCGCGGAAAATTTTGGAGTAACTCTGCGTAATGAGAACATCCTTATCGCGGCTGGATGTGCTTGGACTTCCGAGCGTGTTCAGCACGAATTGAAGGAAGGAGACGATGTCTTTGATCTTCTCGCTATCCTTGCTGTTGTCAACGGCAGCCGTTGGCTTGGCGGTGCTTTTCGATTCGGTCGTGGAAGGTTTCTTTTCTGGGGCTTTCTGCGTGGCAGCCGGCTTCTTAGCGGGCTTCTGCGTTTTTGCCTTCGACTTTTGTGCTTCTGCGAAATGAAAGAATACAAGAAACAGGAAAAGCAGCGACCATGATCTAGTTTGTTTCATTGTACAGGTGTCTTCGTAGTACTTCTTTGTCGGACGGGCTGGTAAGCTTTACAAGATTTGAGATCAACCAACCCGTGTTGTAACCAGGCCGGTTAAAGTTTGAAAGTTCAAAGTACCAACCGTCAAGCTGAAAAAAATGGAACTGGACCTGATTAACAGACTTAAATTCGAGGTTCCCTTTCTTCAGTTCGTAAAGAAAAACAGAAAGGTGATCGGGTACAAATCGTTTCACCGTGAACTGGCTGATACTGTCGCTGTTGACAAGCGCCTTCCGAAGGTTCATAAAATCCAGCTCATGGCTCAACGGGTGCAGGAATCTTCCGACCTTGGTAGTGTCGCGAACAAAATAGGGCGCAAACATGTCTGCATAAACTTTGTTGATCACCCACTTGCTGCCTCCATGATCTTTTTCCAATTCCATGAACAAGAGCACGTCCTGATCCTTACCATTGAACGTGAAGGTGGCGTGCACTTCAGAAAACCAGCTTCCGCCATGGAAGTTGAGGAACTGTTGCTTCTCAAGAACACTTTTGGCAAAATCAACTTTCAACGCGCTTGAAATTCCGCTGTTGGCTTCGTCAAACAAAATTCCCAGGTACTTCTTGCGAAGCTTTTCACTTCTGTATTGCTTGTCCTTCGCGTAGTAGCGATTGCCCTTTTCGTCCTCTTCACCATTGAATCGCCTGAAGAATTGGTTGACCTGTTTGGATTGCGCATAAAGTTTCGATTCGTCTTCACCTTCGCGGAGTAGCTGGGAATAACCCGATAAGCTCGCAACCAAGAGCAGGCATAAGGTTGTGTATTTTGTCATTACTGTAGAAATTAGGAATTAGAAATTGGGCATTAGGCATTAAAGCTTGCGCGTTCGATGTATGTTTTTCTTAACGAGGATGCTTAGCGAAAATTGGACTTCACTCGGGAAATCGTTCGCTATGCCTGATCTGCTAATGCCTAATTCCAAATGCCTAATATCAAATTTATTATGCGCCAGTCTCTGTAACCTTGATATCACCCAAAAGAACGTCCCAGAATTCAACGGTGCGACCGGCAATTTGGGTCTTCTTACGTTCAACGTAGATGGTGATATCTTTCTTAGTCGTGTCTTTGTAACGCATGCCATCTTCGGAAACGCCTTCAAAGCGCTGGTAGATCGTGACTACACCAACATATTTTCCATCGGGTTGTCTTTCCAGGTCGCTGATGTAATGAATGTCATACCATTCAATGCTTACCCGATCGTAGTTTAACGCCATGAGTCTTTCAAAATACTGACGCACCTTGTAATAGTTTACTTCTTTACGGTTCAGAGAAGAAACGCCCATTTCCGCGCCAGGTGAGAAGAGCTCTTCCGCGCGGTCCATGACGCGGGTCGCTTCGGAATATGCTGTTTTCTTATTGCCAATAATACTGATGTATTTACTGAGATCTCTCACTTTCTCCAGGGCAAGTGAGTCGATCGCTTGTTTTCTTTCAGGACTAATCTCACCTGACTGGGCTGCAGCAGTTCCGCCAACGGCCAAAATAGCTAACAACACAACGAGGTTTTTGAAATTGGTGATTACCATAACAACGTGATTTTTTAGGTTAATTTTTTCTTAATTCAACTTCGGTAATTTTTCCGGAAGCATCGAACTTGAGCGCTTCTACTTTGTTCGCATTTTTCTTCTGGTCTTTCAGGTAGTTGAGGTATTTCTGAATCGTGGTGGGGCGATCGTAATCTTTGTTGTCACCCGTTCCACTGATAATGATCAGCACCGGGGTCTCGGGTGAAGCAAACATTGTCAACGCTTCATTGATACTATTGTTTGCAGCGGTTGCATTGGATGAGGTTGCTACTGCGTCAAAATATTTTGCGAGAACCGCATATTTAGCGTTGGTTGACGACTCGTTCTGTTTCGCATTCGCGGCAGCCTCTGCTTCTTTGCGTTTCCGTTCCTCTTCTTCACGTTGTTTTTGTAGTGCAGCCTCCTGTTCCATGCGGGCTTTTTCCGCGGCAGCCGCTTCCATAGCCTTCTTTTTACTTTTGCAACCTGTTACCGCAATGAGCAGTACCAGGAAAACGAGAATTAACTTCGAGGAATTTCGAATGGCGTTCATCTTTTTATGATTTAGTTTAATTTGAGTTAACGCTTATAAATTGTGCCAGAACACAAGAATGGATACAATCTTATCTGAAAACGTGCCACATTCCGTAAATGTTGATAAAATTCTACAGCCGGTTTCAATTTACCGATTAGTGACTGGATAGAAAGTTAGATTGTAATTCCTGAGTCGAGCAAATGCGCACCCCGGTGAAGTCAGGCACGATTTCCCCAGGTTGTTCAAGTCATGGAAACTGAAGATAATTATTCACTCATTCACGTTTCAGGATTGTAGCAGGGTTTGTCTTTGAGGCACGTACCACAAATCCACCTATGGCGCCTGATGTCAAGACCAAAACCGATCCGGCCGTAGCAAAAAACATCCAGGGTTTGATTTGAATTCCGTAGGCGAAACCAGAAAGCCATTGGTGACCGATCCAAAGCCCTGGTGGCATTGCGATGATAAAGCCTGCCACCGAAAGCTTCAGAAAGAAAACGGGAAGCATGACCAGAATTTCGTGTTGTGTGGCACCCACTACTTTTCGCACACCGATTTCTTTCATTCTTCGTTTGCACACGAAAGACGCGAGTGACAGCATGCTAGGCAAAGAGATAAAACCGCCACGGACGTGCCTTACCATGAATTTAAATTCAGTGACAAGATTCATCCTTCCCGCTGTTTCCGTAACGACAGGCTAAAAGCCATTAGCTTTTCTATCCCTGCAAGGCTGGGGTGTGATGTTCGGAAATAATTTACGAAGAACGAAAAGGCGACACTGAATTCGAGACAGGTCAGCAAAAAGCCAGAACATTCCGTTATTTTGCCAGCCTTATACGACCATGACCGTTGCCAGAAACACTATCATCCTGCTCGCTGTTAGTTCCAGTATTTTTTTTGAAGCACTCGACATTGCCATCATCAACCTTGCGATACCCTTAATAAAGAAAGACTTCAACCTCAGCGGTGAAACTGTGCAATGGGTTCAGACACTCTATGTTCTTTTTTATGGCGGTTTTTTGATCGTGGGAGGGAAGCTAGCCGATGTCGTTGGCCGAAAGAAGATCTTTATTATCGGCTCGGTGTTGTTCCTGGTTACTTCACTTGGTGCTGCCCTTGCACCGTCCTTTGAGATACTTTGTTTGTTCCGCGCTGTTCAGGGACTTGGTGCTGCGTTCGTAATGCCTTCAGCGTTCAGCATCATCACAAACACGTTTCAAGACCCCCATGCCAGAACAAAAGCGCTCGGAATTTTCGGATCATTCGCGGCAATCGGCTCCGGCAGTGGATTATCATTGGGCGGGATCATAGCGACCTATTTCGGATGGCAGTGGGTTTTCTACATCAACGTGCCGGTGATCGCCATCTCACTGGTGTTCGCCTATATCTATATCATGCCCGATGAGAAAGTTTCAAGTAAGAACACCCCAGACTACCTGACGGGAATTTTTCTCACGCTCACCATTCTGATCCTTACCTTCATTGTGCATGATCTAAAAAACATTACGCATCACGTTTATGCTACCATCATCATGTTTGTTGCTATGCTTTTGATGATTCGTTCCATCATCACCCGGAGCAAAGCTGAAAACCCGCTGATCGATTTTAAGATCTTCAACACAGTGTCAACGCGCACCGGAAACGGTGTGATGTTCCTGATGGGAGCTTTCTTCACTGGCTTCCTTTTTACTATTTCGATGGTGATGCAATCGTATATGGGTTTCAGCGCTGCAAAGTCGGGACTGTTGCTTCTCCCGTTCAGCGTTTTGTCTGCTATCGTTTCGAAGTCCATTTTACCACGACTCCTCAAGCGGATCTCGATGTACCAGGGCGGAATATTGGGGATGATCCTGATGACGAGCGGAGGAATGCTGCTATTCCTTGGCATCGCGTCCGACTATAATCTGCTTATCATTCTTCTGTCCGTTGCGTGTGTTACCGGTACGGGGATCGCAGTGTGTTTCCTAACACTTAACGTCATCGCGCTGCGCGATATCCCTGAGGAGAATCACGGCCTTGCGTCTTCCTTTATCCAGACGTGCTTTTTTTTCGGAGGCGGACTCGGACTTTCGATCCTTACTATTTTTATGGACACCACGCAACCACTTTTCACTCCCGCGATGATTCTTAGCGCCTATGCCGCAGGAGGCGTGTTGTGGCTGCTTGTGGCGAAGTATCGCAGTGCGCTGGTTTGAGATGTGTTCAAACACCTGAACACATAAATGCATTTACACTACCTTTGCATCAGAACTGTTGCCAAACATGAGCAGTAAATACCAGAACAAATGACCACGCCCTACGATCGTCTTGGCCCCGACAATTTAAGACTCCTGGTGGACCGATTTTATGATCTTGTTTTTGCGAATGAGGATATTTCACATTTGTTCAAGACCGACAAGGAAGTTATAAAAGAAAAACAGCGATTATTTCTGACTCAGTTTTTGGGCGGGCCGCCTTTATATTCAGAACGATTTGGTCACCCTCGGTTGCGCGCCAGGCACATGCCTCATCCGATTTCGCAGGAGCATGCGGTGGCTTGGCTCTCATGTATGTCTGCAGCCATCAGTAGTTTGGCAATCGATGAAGAATTTAAAGACGAATTGTTTAAACGTTTTGTGCCTACTGCGATGTTCATGGTTAATAGAGGAGACTAACCGGCAGTATATGCATTTCAACGATTCAGTAAGCTGGTGGGGTTTACTTTGAATCCGTTGATAAACCGCGGAAAACGCTGATTCTCACATTTTTGAATAGTGAACAATCCCAGCATTTTCTTACACATCCCAATGTGGGATTACGGGCTTACTTAAGGATTAAGAGTGCTCCAAAAAATAACACGACAACCAATGTAAATAGCACCGCGCTAAAGGCCAATGCGCTATAACTGATGTTTGCTGGCTTTTCGATAGACTGTTGCTTTTTCATAGTTCCTTCGATTTAGTGATACTAAGTACAAGCGAACCAGCCTTAAATACTTAAAAAAACCGGTTGGAACCCTACACGGGAATCCTTTGGCACCCATTTTCTCATTTTTCGGCCACTTAATTAGGTCAATAAAATTCCAGCCGCGAATCGTCCGGAGTCGCCTTTTCGGGCAGAAAAGAAATAGTTGTTGTTGAGCACAGTGCAGAGGTCGGAAATTTCGATTTGAGCTTCCGGTACGCCAAACTCCTGCAGCTGTACTTTGTTTGCGTCCCACAGGTTTAACCTGGCTTTACTTGCCGGCAAGGGTATCAAGAGATCATTGGCATTGCTAAACGATTGGCGGACGGCTTCTACAACTTCTGCGCCCACCTCATATGACTGCTGACTGACGGATGGACCAATTCCGGCAATCACATTTTCACCGCGCGTGCCAAAGCTCTCGCTCATCGCGTGCAGCGTCTTTTCCAGAATTTTGGCAACGGTACCCTTCCAACCTGAATGTACAGCTCCGCACACATTATTTTTTTTGTCGTAAAGTAAGATCGGGACACAGTCGGCAGACATCACAGCGATGCAAATCCCTTTTTCCGCAGTAATCAGTGCATCAGTTTCCTGTAATTCGTCTTTGGTGGTGTGAGAGGTGACGTTTACAATGCGGGTCTTGTGAACCTGCGATGGCATCACAAGCTTTTCCGGAGCGATGCCCATTGCATCTGCAACCTTTTGCCGGTTTGCCAACACAAAATTACGATCCGGGGAGCTCGAAAGACTTAGCGTAAATTCTTTATCGCCAGCAAGAATCCGCTCCGATACAAAATGCCGTACGGACGGAAATTGCGATAAGTTGTCGAAATGCCAGAAATTCAAATCACCGTATTGAACCCGCTTCATTGTGGATAATTAAGAATGCAAAGATACTTCAGTGCCGAAACCGGGCTAAGGGTCCTCGTAATTTTTATTCGCTACCTTGGAGCATATATATTGCTTTCACATGGATGAAATTACTTCTTCGCTGGGCATTCTCTCTTCAATGATCACACCGGCAGTGTTGATCCTCGCGGGTGGATCGTTGATCGCTACAACATCGCAACGCTTAGGAAGAGTGATTGACCGCGTTCGAAAAATATCGCAGGAATTCACGCAAATCGAATCACATGAGAAAGAGGATCATCAAGCTGCCAACAAGCGTAGGATTCTCTATAAACTCTTGCACAAAAGCGCCCTTCGGTGCCGGTTGCTTACCCGCGCCATGACCATTCTCTATGTCAGCCTGGGATTCTTTGTGGCAACTAGCCTCAGCATCGGGATCGTATCCATCACTCACATCTCCCTCGTGTGGATTCCAACAGCTCTCGGTCTAACAGGCGCTTCGTTGCTATTTGTCAGTTCAGCGATTCTAATCATCGAATCGCGACTTACCCTCCGCACCATTGCCGATGAGATTGATTACGTCATAGAGACCACCTTACCGCACGCCCCCGATGACCTGAAGCGCAACCAGGGCTGGCAAAAGTGGCTTGGATTCTGATTCTTGCTGACTTTCGTTTTACAGCAACTTTTCTTTGTCGCTTCCGTGATAGGTTTGTGTTCCATCTTCTGACCAAAAGCGCAAACGCCTTTTCTGATCAGGAGAGGAGGTATCATCATCGTTATTTTGAAAATCAGGTTTTAGGATCCGTTCATGTTTGATCGGTTTCCAGCCGCCTCGTGTCGTATGCCTCATAAAAACCGTTTCCGACTCTTGAATCAAAACTGTGCCTTAAAACTGATCTGGTCAAAATTTTAAAAATTGCATCTGTTCTTAATTGCTCAAACAGCCGATTTTTGATTACTCCTTCTCACGTATGACAGCTACTGCAACCGCACCCGGAAACATCTTAAAAGAAGTTAGCACCCAACGCGTGCAATCCATCGACTTGCTTCGCGGCATTGTGATGATCATCATGGCGCTCGACCATGTTCGTGATTATTTCCATGCTGATGCGTTTCTTTATAACCCCCTTAATCTTGAGAGCACGAGCGTCTCGTTGTTTTTTACGCGCTGGGTCACGCATTTCTGCGCGCCAGTTTTCGTTTTCCTGGCAGGTACGTCTGCTTATTTAGTCGGAAGCAGAAAAGGAAAGACGGAACTTACCTCGTTCCTTTTTAAGCGAGGTGTTTGGCTCCTGGTGCTCGAGTTTACCGTGATCAACATCGCCTGGTTTTTCAACTTTGAATTTTCACTGATTGCGCTCACGGTCATCTGGGCACTAGGCATAGGTATGATTGCGCTTGCCGGAGCAATCCACCTGCCGTTCAAAGTCATCCTTGCCCTTGCCATCGTGATGATTGCAGGGCACAACGTCTTAGATCCAATAAAATTGGGCACCGATACTCCCGGTGTGCTGTGGGCACTCCTTCATGAATACAAAGGATTTCAGCTTCAGCCGTTTTTTCTTTTTGTCGGCTACCCCGTGATTCCGTGGATTGGCATCATGCTGTTGGGCTATTGCTTTGGAACGCTATATCTTCCCTCAGCAGATGCATCTCATCGCAAAAAAATACTGCTTCAAACGGGCATTGCGATGGTAGTTGGGTTTGTGATCCTGCGTTTATTAAATGCATATGGTGATCCATTCCCATGGACCGTACAGAAGACTCCCGTCTTTACGTTTTTGTCCTTCATTAATGTCACGAAATATCCACCGTCTCTGGATTACATCCTGGTGATGCTCGGGCCGGCTTTGATTTTTCTGGCGGTTACAGAAAATTGGCGTGGAAAAATAAACCAATACGTTATTGCACTCGGGCGTGTTCCGATGTTCTACTATATAACACACCTTTATTTAATTCACATCATCGCTGTAGTTGCTGCTCTGGCTACCGGTTTTGAATTCTCCGACATGATCTTTAACACCTGGGTCACGGATTCGCCAAACCTGCGCGGGTATGGATTCAACCTTGGCGTAACGTATCTCGTTTGGATTGCCGTTGTGTTAGCGTTGTTTCCTCTATGCCTTTGGTATGACCGCTACAAACTCAAGAATAAACACAAATGGTGGCTGAGCTATCTTTGATTTAAGGGTTGGGTCGGAGAAAACCGAACACCGCGGTTTTCGAATAACGGGGATCAATCACTGGAATTTTCTGCTGGATTTTTTGCGTCTTTTTATTAGTTCGCGCGTCCTACTGTTGCTGGAATCCGTTTAAACCAGGAAATGATGCAAAACGTGGCAAATTTAGGCCTTTTTCAAAACGAACTGAAGTCGTTCGTCATGAAACGAGTAAAGGACAGGGCGGTAGCCGAAGATATCGTTCACGATGTTTTCCTCAAGGTGCACTCAAAAATTGATCAGCTTAAGGATTCGGACAAAATGGTTGGTTGGATCTACCAAATCACGCGTAATACAATCAATGATCATTTTCGCAGGGACCAAA
Organism: Chryseosolibacter sp.; assembly: GCA_036402075.1. Taxonomy (GTDB): domain Bacteria; phylum Bacteroidota; class Bacteroidia; order Cytophagales; family Cyclobacteriaceae; genus Chryseosolibacter. Next base: position 24,179 of record DASWTP010000142.1, read on the forward strand.
AACTTGCCTCAGCTGTAATACCGGAAGTTGAAAGTGAAACCGATACCAACGCGTTGAACGAATGCGTTGCGCAATGTCTGAAGCAAATGGTGACTACGCTGCCCACAAAATACCGCGAAGCGTTTGAATTAGCAGAGCTTAAAAATGTTTCCCAGACCGAGCTCGCAGAGCAGCTGAATATTTCGTATTCGGGAGCGAAATCGCGGGTGCAGCGGGCGCGTCAGATGCTTCGTCAAAAAATGGAGGATCAGTTAATCATTGAGACCGACTCGTATGGCAACGTGATCGTTTGCGAAGACCGCAGTCCGGATTGTTCCTGCTGATAAATCAAATGCTAGAATTTTATTAAAGAAGGCTGTTCCGAACCTCGGAACAGCCTGTTCTTTTTAGCAGCATCCACCGCCACAGCATCCGCCATCGTTTCTTCTGATGTTTTTCATAAAATTTTGAATTTGGTTTTAAGAAATTATTTATCACCCGTGGGCTTGACACGTTGACGGCCGTGTTTTCGCAAAGACTCAAAACTCATAAATATTTTTTTTGCTACCGAACACGAGGTGATATGTCTTGCGTCTTTTGTGTGCCTGTCTCGTCTTAAAGGAAACAAATCGTAAAATTCCATGAAGCATCTAGTATCTCTCCTTCTTACGCTGTTTTCCATTGTAACCATCGCCCAGAAAAAAACTGATCGCGACCTGGTGCCGGCACGCGGACACTATAAGCAGCTGTCTTCGATTAATGCTGCGCCCGTTCAGGCCAACCTCGAAGTTGACAAATTGAAATTTGAAACCCCACAGCCTACGATTGAACGTAGAATGGAACTCAAACCGCACTACCTCACTACCGTGACAGTAAATGATTTTAAAATCCCCGAAGTTCCCGCAAATAGCTCGCAACAGACAAGGGCTGAGTTAAACTATTTGTTAGCACTTCAAAATCAACGCACGGACCTTGAAGTTCAATCAAGCCTGAAGATGGCTGGAATTTACTACAACCTTCGAGTCAAGCCTGAGGATTCTACCTATCAGTTTTACAGGAACAATTTGTTTCATATCGGCCATTCTATCGGTACATGGTTTACTCCAGACAATCTGCCGGTTACAGCAAACTTTATGGCGAATGTATGGCGTGATGCCAGTTATTTCATTTGGAGCTTGAAATTCAAATATGCGCGGGTGCGCCCGAAGGTGCTCGACAAATCAATCCACAATCTTGAAGAGACGGACTGGCCGGCATATCCGAGTGGTCATGCGGCAAACTCATACATCAATGCCTACATTTACCAGGAGCTCGCCCCGCAATTCACCGACATTTTTACAAAGGATGCCTATGACATGGCCCATTCACGCGAGATCCTTGGTGTTCACTATCCTTCCGATTCCGAGTCATCGCGAATTTTTGCGCGGCAGTTTGTCAATAAGCTTTTCTCCAACGAACAGTTTCTGAAGGATTTTGAAGAAGTGAAGAAGGAGTGGAAAGAAAAGGCGCATGAAACTTTCGAAAAGCCGCAGATCATCAAAGCGGAAGGCGCGAGTCAGGGGGCGTGTGGTGTTAAGACTTCGGAGTGCATAAAGTAGTGGAGTATTTCTTTGCGATCTGTGCGGAAATAACGTGTGGAAACACGCGTTATTTCTTGTTTGCTGAAGCTCGAAAAGTTGCGGTCAACGCGCCAGTATTGAACTGATCTTTAAGGTTGGAAATATTTTTTAATTTGCGATTGGCATCATTGATCGCCTCCTGCACACTGGAATAAATTTTCGCATTTCCGTTCGCATCTGTGAGTTCTGTCCGCCAGATTCTACGATGCTCATCGTCCTTTGCTGTGAATGTTACTCTACATCCGTCTTTCTCAATTACTGAGTATTCAATGGTAAGCTCACCAATCTGCACTTCCTTCGAGAAAACCTCGTTATTCAGTATGTCCATGTTATCAGGGTTGTCAAGAGAGGAAAAAAACTGCGCCCGGCTGATCGAGCATAGCACGCAGAGCGCTGATAACGTGTTGTACGCTCTGAAATCGTATCCCTACTTTCTTAGCCTCTCCCATCTTTTATGGTAAAAATCTACCATGCCCAATGGTAAAAAACTACCAGGGAAAATAATACTGTCGCTCGTACATTTGTCTTATGCTCAGCTTCAAAAAAGTTAAAAGCGAACTCCAGCTTCAGATCCGCGTAGCCCTTGCCTTCGCAGGCATTGTGGTGGCGATTATCATTATTGAGCAGTTATTCCTGCACTAACGATCGTCACATTCAGGACCGCTGAGGAACACGAATTGTATCAAATGTTCCTCATCCACGTAGTATGTACGACATCGAACTAGTAAATCGAATCAAAGATATTCTGATAAGTAAAAATGAAACGCTGTCAATTGCTGAAAGCGTAACGTCAGGGCACCTGCAGGCGGCTGTTTCCCTGGCGGATAAGGCAAGCGAATTTTACCAGGGTGGGGCCACCGCTTACAACCTCAGTCAGAAAGCAAAACTATTTCACATTGACCCGGTTCATGCTGTTAGCTGCAACTGTGTTTCAAGCCGCGTTGCAGCCGAATTGGCAGTTGGCGCCAACAATCTCTTCAAGTCACATTGGGCGGTGGCCATCACGGGATATGCAGCACCCATTCCGGCTCTTGGGGTCAATGACTTGTTTGCTCACTGGGCCGTGGCGCGTGGTCACGAAGTGATGAAGGTTGATTTGATTACCGCAAAGCAGGATGAGTCCATAAAGGTCCAGCTTCATTATACACATGAAGTTCTCAAAAATTTTCTAGCCCTCCTGGAGTTAACTACGCAATAGCATCCCACAGGATCTCTATTGGGTGCAGCGCTTTTCGGCCTGTGCCATCTTTAATCTGATGCCGGCAACTTGTGCCCGCAGCAGCGATCACAACGTGCTCAGGTTGCTCACGAACAGTGGGAAATAAAACCAGCTCGCCAATTTTCATGGAGATGTCAAAATGCTCCGCTTCGTACCCGAACGAACCGGCCATGCCGCAGCATCCTGATGGGATCATATGGACTTCATTGTTTCCTAGTCGCGTGAGGATCTTTTTCACATGCGTCATGGTTGACAGCGCCTTTTGCTGGCAGTGACCATGAACTTTGATCAGCTTTCCTGAGGTTTTGAACTGCGATGGTGTAATGTTTCCCGCCTCGAGTTCCTTCGACAAGAATTCTTCGATCATCAGCGTATGGTTGCTGATTTTGATCGCAGCTTCCTTTTCCGCACCCCGCAACAGATCCGGGTATTCATCCCGGAATGTAAGAATCGCGGAAGGCTCCACGCCAATCAGTGGCGTTTCATGAGAAATCAACCCGCTGAAAAGGGCAACATTCTTTCTCGCCAGGGCACGGGCTTCTTCCAGTAATCCTTTTGAAAGGAAGCTTCGTCCTGAATCATAATGGTTGACTATCCTGATTCCGTAGCCAAGTCTATCCAATAGCTTAACCGTTGTAATCCCGATCTCCGCTTCATTGAAATTCAGGAGCTCATCAATAAACAGGTAAACGGATTTCTTTGGATTGACCGCAGTTGGCCTGAATTCATTTTTGAGCCATTTTTTCCAGCTCATTTTTGAGAGGTGAGGCATGCTGCGGTCAGGGGCAAAGCCGATGATTTTTTTTGCCGTGCGCGCAAGCGATTTGTTATTGAAGACGAGATTGTAGCCCCACGGAGCGATAGCGGCCAGCTTCATGCCGAGGGAGAAATTTCCAATGAGCCGGCTGCGAAATGGCACTCCTTTTTCTTTGTAATACTGGTATTGCCATTCCTGCTTGAGCTTCCCCATGTCCACATTCGATGGGCATTCAGACTTGCAGCCTTTACAGCTAAGGCAGAGGTCCATCACGTCTTTGATCTCATCGTGAGCGAAGGGATTGGCTTTGTCGGAACGCGTGATCATTTCACGCAGAATGTTGGCACGTGCGCGGGTGGTATCTTTTTCGTTCCGCGTTGCCATGTAACTCGGACACATCGTCCCACCGCTCAGCTCGGTTTTGCGACAATCACCGGAACCGTTGCATTGTTCGGCCGTGCGCAGAATGCCGAGGTTTTCGGAGAAGTCGAGAATCGTATCAAATTGTTTTGTCTCCTGATCTTTCTCGAACCGAAGAAAGGTATCCATTGGAGGTGTATCGACAATTTTGCCAGGGTTGAAAATGCGATACGGATCCCACACTGCCTTGAGTTCACGAATAAGAGCGTAGTTGTGCTCTCCGATCATCTGCGGAATGAACTCACCACGTAATCGCCCATCGCCATGTTCACCCGATAGTGAGCCATCATATTTTTTCACCAGCGTTGCGATTTCTTCCGCGATTGTCCGGAAAAGTCTTACGCCTTCAGTTGTCTTAAGATCGATGATTGGTCGGAGGTGCAGCTCGCCTGACCCAGCGTGTGCATAGTGAACACTATACAAACCATGTTTTTTCAAAACTTCACCTACATCGTGGATATATGCCGGAAGGTCGTTCACATCAACTGCAGTGTCTTCGATGACAGGCACAGGTTTTTCATCGCCTGGAACATTGGACAATAGCCCTAGCCCTGCTTTACGCAAATTCCAGACTTTTTTGATATCATCTCCACCTACGATTGGATACGAATAGCCGAGTTTATTTGCCTTGAGGTCAGCAATCAGACGCTGTGCATCAAGCATGGCCTGGGCTTCTGATGCACGTGTTATTTCAGCCACAAGAATAGCCTGTGGATCACCTTCAATAAAGAATCGGTTTTCAATTTGCCCGATGTTTCGCTTTGTGGCCTCGAATACATAGTGGTCCATAAGCTCAACGGCTGATGGTTTGTGTTTCAGGGCAACAAGGTTTGCACGCAACGATTCGTCAATGCTGTTGCAGTGAATGCAGACTAGCTTTTTGAAGGGTGGATCGAGCGGTGTAAGTTTGATTTTTGCCTTGGTAACAAAAGCCAGTGTACCTTCGGAGCCTGCGATTAATGCGCTAAGGTTTAACGGCCGGCCTCCGGCAGTGAACGGTGCCATCCGTGCAACGACATCAAGGGCGTATCCTGTATTTCTGCGTTCTATCGATGCCTTCGGAAACTGTCTCTCAATTTCTTCGCGATTCCTTCGGTCGGATAACACCCGATCAAGATGCTGGTAAATCTTATTTTCCAGTTTCGTCCGATCCCCACTGACCTTCGCAGCAATTTCATCGCTTGTTATCTCTTTGAACAGAGCGCTTGAACCATCGGCCAGGATCGCTTCAACTTCCAGCAGGTGTTCCCGCGTGCTTCCATATACAACTGAGTTTGATCCACAGGAATTATTTCCGATCATGCCGCCAATCATCGCCCGGTTTGCAGTCGATGTCTCGGGGGCAAAAAAGAAACCGAAAGGTTTCAGGTGCTGATTCAGGTCATCCCGCACAATGCCAGGCTGAACAATTGCCCAGCCTTCTTCTTTATTGATTTCAATGATCGAATTAAAATGCTTCGACACATCTACCACAATGCCGGCACCGACAACCTGCCCGGCAAGCGAGGTTCCGGCTGTTCGGGGAATAATGGATGTTTTATTTTCGCGGGCAAATGTGATCAGAGTCACTAAATCTTTTTCTGAGGCAGGAATGGCAACCGCTAAAGGGATTTCCCGATATGCCGAAGCATCTGTGGCATACAGTCTTCTCATGGTTTCATCGGTGAAAAGTTCACCCTGAAGAGACTTTCGTAGATCAGCGAGGTTCATAGCATGTCAAAAATAAATCAATCAGTGCAAACCGCACAGTTTCTCCGAGGAGAACTCTCAAAAAATGACACGCGGTGAGTGTGAGTAAAAGAGATCAGGAGACCCCTTGTGCCGAGGCTGGTTTTTCCGCACTGCTCCGGAAAAGAATTTCAAACGTTGTACCCTGGTCTATTTGGCTGTTTACCGTGATTGTACCACCCAATGCTTCAACCTGGGTTTTCACCAGGAAGAGCCCAATGCCCTTTCCTTCAACATGGAAATGAAATCGTTTGTAGAGGTTAAAAATATTTTGTCCGTGCTTGGTCAGGTCGATACCAATGCCGTTGTCCTGAAAATGGATCTTTACAAAGCCATCTTCCCGTGAGGAGGAGATATTGATCCTCAGGAATCGGTCGGGGTGGCGATACTTCAATGAGTTGCTGAGAAGGTTCAAAAAAATGCTTTCAACGTAGGCGCTTAGCGAATAGATGGTCCTCGCCACAAAATTCATCGAAATTGTTGCATTCGTTTCTGCAATCTCGTGGTTGAAGATGATCTTTAGTTTCTCCATCATCTCAGCAAGATCAATTTCAGTATAGAGCGTTGGACTGAGCCGCTGAATCGATAGAATACTGGTAAGGTCCTTTACGATGCCATCGAGTTCCTGAGAAGAGTGCTTGATCATGGCGAAGACGTTAGCCATGTCCTCAGGGTCATTTTTATCGGCAATTGATGTTAAGCCAATGAGCCGCGCGATCGGTGCGCGCAGGTTGTGCGAGATGATGTAGGCAAACTGTTCAAGCCTGTTATTTTGTTCAAGAAGCTCCTTGTTCGCAGCAGACAAATGCTGGTTTTGTCGTTCGATCTCTGAGCTCAGGCTAGCGTTCTTCGAGCTGATTGCTACTTTGATGCGTTCGAGTTCTTCATTTTTCTGCATGAGCTGGTGCGCCTGCTTTTCGATTTGGTTTTGTTGCGCTACCAGATGCTCATTATGACTCACGATTTCTTCGCTCTGCGACTGGATCTCTTCATTTTGCGCGAGAATTTCCTGGGTACGCTCGTGAACTGCGCGCTCAAGCCGTTCGTTCTGTTCTTCAAGGAGGGCATTTCGTTCGGCTTCTGAATTTTTTAACTGCTCAGCAAGGCCGACCGTTTTATTGGAAAAGTAAGCTGTATACAAAAGCGTAGGAATCACAATCAGGAGCACCGCCACCTGGAGCATATAGATATTCCGCTGCGCATCGTTATACTCCCGTTTCGCCTCTTTTGCCACCTTATCCGCAAACGCATTAACTTTTTTTGAAAAAACGCGATGATCATACCATACGCGGTAGCCGCGGTCCTCCACAAAATATTTCAAGAACTCCTGCCGCCTACCTTCATCGATCAGGTTCTTCAAATCATAGATAAAATCAAAATATCCATTGGTAGATTCTTTTACAGCATTGAATTCATCAAGGGGGTAATTTAGGTATTCCAGGGAATTTTGGACCCGTAAAAATATCTTTGCTTTGTTGCTCAAAGCTGAGTCCATCGATGATTTCATTGCTTTTCCGCTGTCAAGCGCATAGCCGCGCAAGCCAAGGTCCAGCAAATGTACATTTCGGATAATGTCAAGCGTGTTTACCTTGAGGGCTTCAGCCTGCTGCTGAATATCTACACTACGTTTCAAGGCTTCATTGTTGCGATGCATGAGGAGCAATTCCACAAGCAGACAAAATGCGATGATTGCCACCAGCACAAAAACGGACTTCTTGCGGTATTTCAAATTTCCACCCATGAAATATCAAAATGTTCACAATAATAACCCCGCAGGAGCCGTCCTCAACCTTGAAAGTAAACACGCAAAGGGTAAATTTGTTAAAGCCAGCGTCAGGGAATTTACGGTCAATATAATGAAAATTGCGATGTGTGAACCCTAATTTGGCTTTCTGAGAGACAGTCGAAAAACCGACCTCTTCCGAGACGTTTATTGAACTTGCTTAACCTATTCGCATGAAAATAAGAGCTATCATTACAGGTGTCACGGGCATGGTAGGAGAAGGTGTTTTGCACGAATCACTCAACCATCCCGATGTTGAAAGTGTGCTGGTGATAAACCGAAGGCCATGCGGAGTCAGCCATCCAAAGTTGAAAGAAATTATCCATGCAGACTTTCATAATTTCACTTCTATTGAATCGCACCTCACAAATTATAACGCCTGTTTTTTCTGTCTTGGAGTTTCTTCCGTGGGTATGAAAGAGGCCGAGTACACCAACAAGACGTATGACCTCACCCTTCATGTTGCCAGCACACTGGCGCGGCTGAATCCCGACATGACGTTCTGCTATGTTTCCGGTGCCGGTACGGATAGTTCTGAAAAAGGCCGATCGATGTGGGCGAGAGTGAAAGGCAGGACCGAGAACGCTTTATTAAAGCTGCCGTTTAAGAAAGCCTACATGTTTCGCCCCGGATTTATTGAACCAACAAAGGGTCTGAAAAATACGCTTAAACTCTACCGATACATCGGCTGGCTCATTCCGGTCGTTAGGGTAGTTTCTCCAAGCTTCATTTCAACACTTCGCGACATTGGTTTAGCGATGATCCATTCGGTTACGAGGGGATATCCGAAACCGGTTCTTGAAGTGCCCGACATCAAGGCGTTAGCAAAATAAGAGCCTACATGTTCAACCGGAATTTGTCGTCTGGTCAATCGTTAGTAACTTGGCGCTTTACCAGACCGTGTGATTCTTACCCATTTATTTAAAGATTTTTTTAGCAGTGAGCGTGCCGGTGGAATGGTGCTGATCGTGTGCACGATCTTCTCTCTTGCACTCACCAACTTTTATCCTGCATATCACGAACTCTGGCAAGTAGAAATTCAAGGCCATCATCTCACCCATTGGATCAATGACGGGTTGATGACAATTTTTTTTCTATTGATCGGCCTTGAACTTGAGCGGGAAATATATGCTGGTGAGCTGTCATCTGTAAAAAATGCATTGCTTCCAGTAATTGCTGCCGTTGGTGGCATGATTATTCCCGCCTGCCTGTATCTGGTCTTTAACAACGATCAAAACGTTCGGGGATTTGGTATTCCGATGGCGACTGATATTGCCTTTGCGATTGGTGTACTCTCGCTGCTGGGAAAGCGTGTGACAGTTTCATTAAAAGTGTTTCTGACTGCCTTCGCTGTGATTGACGACCTGGGCGCCATTCTCGTGATAGCGGTATTTTATACGAACAACCTTAACTTTGTTTACCTGGCCATTGCTGCAGGAATTTTAATATTCCTGTTCGTCTTAAATCGACTGAAGGTCAATGTACTCTGGCCGTACATTGTCGGGGGTTTTTTTCTATGGTATTGCATGCTAAGTTCCGGAGTTCATGCAACGTTAGCCGGTGTGCTTCTGGCCTTTGTCATACCGTTCGGCTCGGGCGATGAAAAGTCAATTTCTTATACGTGCCAGAAAGCTCTCCACTGGCCGGTGGCTTTTGTGATCCTTCCTCTGTTTGCACTTGCGAACACCAGCTTTTTCATTCCGCAGGATCTTCAAAGTGTTTTGACAAGCCCAATCAGTATTGGTGTGGCAGTGGGTTTGATGATTGGCAAACCGATAGGAATTTTCGCCTTTAGTTATCTCTCGGTAAAATTGAAAATCACTTCGCTCCCGCCAGACAGCAAGTGGTCGCACATTTTCGGTGCGGGGATACTCGGGGGAATAGGCTTTACAATGTCAATCTTTATCAGTTTGCTTGCCTTCGAAGACGTTGCCAAAGTCGATCAGGCAAAAATTGCGATCATGGCCGCTTCCCTCATAGCGGGCATACTGGGTATTCTCTACCTTCGGACCGCTCTTCGCCAAACTAGCTAGGATTTAGCCGAAGATCATCGTGTTTGTAGATCCGAGCTTCTCGTTTTGCTGATTTCGACCGAACCATCTCAGCCACTTTGTTTCCCAACTCGCGAGGAGGTAGTATAAAATCGGGGTGATCTTTAAGGATCGTAGCCATCGGCATCGAATTAAACTTTGTTGATTCGGGATCCTGAACGAGCACATCACCACCCTCCATAAAAATTTTTAGTGCACCGTCTGAGCCATCGCTGCCCATACCGGAGAGAATTACGCCAATTGCTTTTGTCCCCGCCTCCTTGGCCAGCGACTCGAAAAAGATATTGATGCTGTTGTTGATGAGGTTGTCGTTTGGCCTGGGCACAAGCTTCAGTACATGGCCCTGCAGGTGAACAAAAACATCTTCGGGCATGACGTAGATATTTCCTGGCGAAATCCTTGTGTTATTCTTTATGCTTACAACGTTTAATTTGGTGAATCGCGAAATGATGGAGGCCAGCTCGCTCTTGTGCTCGCGGAAAAGATGTGTTACTACTACAAAGGCTGCATCGGTCTCAGCAGGTACTGTACTAAAAAACTCCTTCAGGGCCTGTTGTCCGCCCGCGGATGCACCTACGCCAACAATAAAGAAATCATGAGTCTCCATGCCGCTGCACTAAAAAAACTGAGCCAGCGAGAGATTAAAGTGTAAACGAACTTTTTAACGTTTCAATGAGCCCCGAATACGTTGTTGGTTTGGTGATGAAAGTCTTGGCGCCAAGACTTTTTGCACGTTCCATGTCTTTTGGGTTCGTGGACGTGGAAAGGATCATCACCGGAATTTCGCGCAAATCTTTGTTCTGCTTGATTTTATCCAGGCAGGTAAAACCGTCCATCTTTGGCATATTCAAATCCATAAAAATAAGATCCGGCAGAATCACCAGCTCTTCATTCAGGATTTTCAGTGCTTCTAAACCGTCTGAAGCCGTTAAGTATTGGATGCTCGTATCGATCGCATTCAACGCGTGACCGAAGACTAGTTTGTCATCTTCATCATCGTCAATAAACAGAACAGACTTCATTAGCGGGGCCCGGTTTACGAAAATGATGGGCAATACAAAGGTACGATGTGTGCATGTCTTTCGGGTTGAGAGGGCAGCGTTTTTTCTCCATTTTATTGCAAAAAAGGATAAAAAAATGATGGATTAATCCACAAATTTCCTATCGCTTCTTCGTCCTTAAGCTTGTTAGGGAGGCTGAACCGAGCAAGTTACCGCTTGACGGCAATAACATCGCAGAAGTAGTGATCCTTATCGAAGAAGAGATCGGCAATGTCAAATCCTGACGAACTGAGCAATCGCTCGATTAACAGCAAATCAAACTTCTGGGAGATCTCGGTGTGAACAGTTTCCCATTGAGAAAAGTGGAAGGTCGTGTTCAGCGCCTTAATGAATACATCCTGATCTCTCAAACTTACAAGGTAACTGGCGGCAGTGCCTGTCTCCGGATTATAGGTTGGATAGTGTTCAAATTCTGATAAAATGAACTGCGCGCCAAGGCTGCGGTTCAGTCTGTGAAGGAGGTTGAGGTTAAATTGCCGCGTGACACCACTCTTATCGTCATACGCTGCCTGAATTATCCGCGGATCTTTTTTCAAATCAAATCCGATCACCATCATGTCATTCCGTGATAGGCGAGTGGATGTCTGCGTTAAGAATTTATTGACCTGCGTGAGCGTCATGTTTCCAATATTAGCGCCCAGGAATAGTACTACCTTTCGTGTAGCCGGTTCGAGCAGGCGAAAAGCATCTTCGTACGATCCGTGGAGTGGTTGTATTGGTAATTCAGGGTACCGGACACGGAGCTTTTTGTTTAGCTGTTCGAGAACGGAGTCTGAAATATCTACCGGTGAATAACGGAATTTTGCTGCCGCGTGCTGCAATGCGTCAAGTAGCAGCTCTGTCTTTGTGCCGTCCCCAGCACCCAGCTCGATCAAATGAAATGACTGGCCTTTGTCGATGAAGTAGCGTGCAAAGTCTTCTTTGTGTTTGCTTAAGATTTCGTACTCGCAACGGGTAGGATAATACTCCGGCAGTCGCATGATCAACTGGAACAGTTCATCACCTATGGCATCGTACAAAAGCCAGCTCGGCAGCGATTTCGGGCTTTTCGACAGACCGTTCTTTACCGCCTCGATCAGTTCAGTATCGGTGACATACGCAATGTGTTTCATTATTTTTTGCACAGTCGAATACCATTGAATTGCCACCGCAGTGCGGGGTAGAAAAAATTACGATATGTTTTTCGGGAATGATTCTCCGGAGTCATCGCGGAAGCGCCACGAAGGACCATGTTGTTTACCATAAATTTTCCATTGTATTCCCCCACGGGCCCGTCAGGCTTCGTGTAGCCGGGGTAGGGCAGGTATGCACTGTTGGTATGCTCCCACCGCAGGCCCCACTGAAACTGATCAGCAGCAGCTTCCCATTCAAACTCGGTTGGTAAACGCATATCGAGCCACGAAGCAAAGGCAGATGCTTCGTAAAAACTCACGTGGGTAACCGGTTCTTCCAGGTTTACCTTCTCCAGGCCGGACAGTGCGTATCGATACCATGTTCCCTCAATGAAATACCAATAGAGAGGTGCTACAATGTTGTTTTCCTTTACCCATGCCCATCCGTCACTATGCCAGAAATCATGAGTCTGATATCCACCGGCCTGCATAAACTGAAGATATTCGTGATTGGTGGCCAGACTCTTCCGTATAGAGAATGGTTTAAGGATCACAGTGTGTGCACCACCTTCATTATCATACGCGAATGTATTTTTCTTGTGACCGATCGAGTAGCGGCCTTCGGATATATCAACGAAGCTGCGATCATACTCGTTTGTTGGCGTTTCGCGCACATCAGTTTTATAATGAGGAAACAGCGGGTTGTGGCCGAGAATGAATTTGATGTCGGTGTATAGCAGCTCCTGGTGCTGCTGCTCATGATGTAATCCGATTTCGAGAATTGACCTTGCTTCTTCCGGGAAATCGTTCAGCAGCCACAACACATGTTCGTCTACATAACCACGGTATTGGAAAATTTCTTCCACGGAAGGCCTGGACATGTTTCCCCGGTCAGGGCGTAATACCCGGTTGCCCATGCTTTCATAATAACTATTGAAAAGAAAAGAGTATTGCGGATGAAACCGCTTATAGTTTCGATAATGCGGAACGAGAATAAATTCTTCAAAAAACCAGGTTGTGTGTGCAAGGTGCCACTTGGGTGGACTGACGAACTCCACCGGCTGAACAACATAATCCTCCGTTGCAAGAGGCTCACAGATGAATTCTGTGTACCGTCTTACTTGCGTGAAACGTTCAGCGAGAGAAACCTTTTTGACTGTCGCTGCCTGCGATGGCTTCCGTGTAAGTCGAATTTTTTCTAACGTGCTCCTCATATCTCCGGTATTCATTTTCACAAAGTGTAAAAATTATACCGCGGAGTGAAGAACAGACCTCGTACCTTTTTAGATGTCGGCTTTTTGCAGCTTGCGGAAACTAATCAGGTTAAAGATCACAATCCAGGCGACCACGACCGCCACGTTCAGTGGATCGAGATAATCTTTGATTTCCTGGAACGCATAGCGAGGGTACGGGCACTCGATCATGTTCCATATTGATTTCATCGGAAAATACGGCACGAGTTGAGGAATATCCTCATCGAGGTTCAGTGTGATGATCAACTCAATCATCTGCGACAACAGTACGATAATGATCGAAAGGCCGGCACGCTGAATGAGAATGCTCATCATCATGGCAAACGAGAGAAAGAAGAATATTTCGAGGAAATACGCCACAAAAAATTCCACATCGGTGAACATGTTTTCATAAACCACAGTTGGGCTGTAGATCAACCCCGTCACCAGGCCGATTACAAAAATCATAATAACACTCATCAGACTGAGCAGCACATTGGTCATGATCTTGGACGTGACAAACTGTGCGCGGCTCATTCCGTCAATGATATTTTGCCTGAGCGTGCGATAAGAGTATTCATTGGTTACCGAAATCACGACCATGATTGCCAGGACAATTTTAAAGAAGCCGCTGAACCAGATCAGGTTCAGCCACACGTCCGGGAAGTGATATAATGGAATTCGGTCAATGTTAATCTCCTGGCCGAAGCCTTCGATGGTTCGGGCCAGCCATTTCAGGAATTCCATACCACTGGCCGTAGCGAACGCCAACGTAATGAAGTAGAGACCGCAAATCACCCAAAAGGTTCTATAGCTGGTCAGTTTTTTCAGATCTATCTTTAAAAGGTGAAGCATGTTCGAAGCGTTATTGATTTGAAATGGTTAGGCACCTGCCAGGATTTCGAGGAATTGTTTTTCCAGTGACTTTTTCTTTGTGACAATGTGAGAGGCGATAACTCCTTTTTCAAACAGGAACTGATTGAGGTCTTTTCCTTTGAACCCATCGCGTAGCGTCACATGGAAGAGCCCATTTTCACGATTAATGGTTGTTGTGCCCGCAAACTGTAGAAGTATGTCATTTAGGTTTTCCACCTCGGCCATCACTTCGACTGTTTCAGACCCTTTACCTACATCACCGACCGGGCCGGAGTGCACAAGAACTCCTTTTTTAAGGATAGCGAAGTGTGTGCACACTTTCTGGACTTCGTCAAGCAAGTGGCTGGCGAGTATGATCGTTTTTCCCTGAGCAGCAATTTTTTTGATGAGTTCGCGAATTTCCGCGATTCCCATGGGGTCAAGACCATTGGTGGGCTCATCGAGTATCAGCACGGTTGGTTGATTGAGCAACGCGGAGGCTATGGCCAGGCGCTGCTTCATACCCAGCGAGTACGTCTTGTACTTATCGTCCTTTCGGCCAGTCAACTCAACCAGCTCCAGCACCTGCGGAATGTTCGCGGGATCACATTGTTTGATCATGGCGTTAAGCTCAAGGTTTTTCTGTCCACTCAGGTACGGGTAGAAGATCGGGTGTTCGAGAACTGCCCCGATTTTTTTTCTTATCTCATGATTGGGTGCTTCGCCAAACCATGAAAAGTTGCCAGCGGTTGGGTTTACCACACCCATCAGCATACCAAGTGTTGTAGTTTTTCCGCTTCCATTCGGCCCGAGCATTCCAAAAACCTGGCCCGCCTTAACCTCGAGGTTCAGATTATTGACCGCCTTTATTTTGCCGAAATGTTTTGTGAGGTTCGAAATTGATAATACAGTTTCCAAGGAGGAAGGGGTTAGATTCTGAAATTTACGTAAAAGGTTAGTCGTAAAAAAAGCACCTCGATTACAAGGTGCTTTCAGAATCTTTAGCGGTTGCTGCTCTTTTTTTGTTCTTTCTTGATGACTACATCTTCATCGTCTTCATCTTCCTCTTCATCGTCCTTATTGTCTTTGCCCTGGTCAGTGAAAGCTTTGATCTGCTTGCCGATGTCACTGCTTTTATCGAGCGTAGAGTACAGGTCTGTCACCTTATTAATGTTGATGCTTCCGAGAATGTCAAGCACGTAAAGCGATTCTTTGTCATTGACGAGCACCAGCATACCTTTTGTCTTGCCGTCTTTTTCTTTGAGGAAGACGTCAAAGTTTTTACCCTCAAAACGACTGGTCATGATCTCTTCAAATGCTTCTGCCTTGTAGTCGCCAACAAGTGCTTTGTAGCCATTGGCATTGAAGTTCTTTTCGTCTTTACGAATCATCAGGAATTTCATCTTTTCGATATCCTTGATCAGCTCATCAAAATTCGGGTCATTGGTTTGATTTAGCATGCGGAGCGTATTGTTGTAGAAAAACAGCGAGAGCGCATCGCTGTGTTTTTTAGCGAGTGCTTCAGTCGTTTTGCTCTGTGCCGACACTGCACCTGAGATGGCGAACAAAGAGATGAGAAGGAGAATTCTGAATTTCATATCGGGTTTAATTATACGCGATCTTTTCTTTGTAGATCGTGAGTGATGGATCAATATATCCTTTGATTTCCATTACCACTACCTCCGAGTCACTTTCGACCAGGAGCAAGTAACGGTTGTGTTTTTCTTTGTACGAAGTCTGGATCATTAGTGTTACATCGTCACCATGATCGGACACACGTGCCAGCTCTTCATATGAATCTTTGGCTGCGATTTTTTTGAAACCCGCCAGCGTTACCTGGTTTGCCTTGAAAACTCTTTTCGGAATTACGATGAAACGAATGTCCTTTACGTCTTCCATGGCTTCTTTAAAGTCTTTTTCTCCGGCCAGCCACAGGATGGTGCGCGCGAGGGAACCGGAAGCATGCAGAGCGAGGACGTCTTTTTCTCCCCGGAATTTTTCACGCAAGGTTTGATAGCTATTGCTTTGTGCAATGCACGTGCATACGCCAAAAAGGAGCAGGGCAACTGATGTAGTCAGGAATTTCATAACAGGATATGTTTTTTACTACTCAGAAGATGCAGAAAAAGGTAAAAGCGTTGCTTGGGTTATGCAACGCTTTTACGATATAGATTGATTAATTGTCTTTGCTGGTTGGCTTCTTTTCAGATTTCTTCTCGCTCTTACCGTCAATGTTGTGGAGGTTCTCGAGGCCTTTCACGTCCATTTTGCTTCCGATCCGGGATACCTGCTTCAGATCGATTTCGCCAAAGAGGCTCAACACCATGAATTCAGAGTCGCCACCGGCTACCATCAAGAGTTCGGAGATTTTTCCACCACTTTCCTTGATCAAAAACTTCATGTCTTTGTCTTTATCACGAACTGTCATCAGTTCTTCATAATCCTTTGGAATTACGGTGAACGCCTCCTTGTAGAGTTCTCTCGCATTTCGGGCGTCTTCTTTAGCAAGGATTTTCAGGCCTTTCAGTTTGCTGATGGCATCGAGAATCTCTTTGTCCTCCGGCTTGTCGGCTTCCATCTGGGTGAACAGGCCAAACATGCGGCTGGAGATATTTACCTGGCTGAATGACTCATCGTTCTGGTATTTATTGAAGAATTTAGTGATGGCATCCTGGGCTTGCGCGCCACTGAAGGCAGCCATGAGCACAACTATCGCAACTATCTTTTTCATATTACTGATTTTTTAAAGCTTGTTAATGTTGAACTGTGGGTTATAACTTCGGTTTATCTTCCTGTTCTTTTTGAATGCTTTTTTGAGCTTCATTAAACATGTTAATTTTCTTCGCTTGGTTTTGCGCTGATCCGAAACTCTTTGAGATCATCAGCAGCGCTTTTTTAGTTTCCTCGAAGGCAAGTTTCGGATCGGTGATGGTGTCTTCTTCCACTGCCACGGGGGCTGGCGTTTGTTTCTTGATTTCGTTCCGCACCAGCATAACCGCTACAACAAGCACGGCTATACCTGCGGCTATCCGCATCGAGTTGTACACCAACTTCATTACTTTTCCCTGCTTTGGAGATTTTACTTTTGCCAGTACTTCGCTGTCAAAGCCTGAGTCGGTAAGATCCTTTTTTTTATGATCATCGAAATAGTGAAACAAAACTGCGGTCTCTTTGAGTTGCTCGGGAATTTGCCTTCCCCGGAAGTAGGCTTTCAACTGCTGTTCTTCTTCAAGTGAAGTTTCGCAGTTCCAGTACTTTTCCAGCAACGCTTCAATTTTCTTAGAGTCCATAGGCGTTGATCTTGGTTAATTTTTCCCGTACGGCATTCCGTGCACGAAACAGGTTTACTTTTACCTGGTTCATATCGATTTCCAGAATGTCGCAGATTTCGTTGTAGCTATACCCTTCGACATCGCGGAGGTGCATAACCTGTCTTTGCTTTTCCGGCAAAGCAGCGATAAACTGTGTTATTTTTTGCATGCTCTCATGTGCTTCAGTGGATTCATGCGGAGTTAAAGTCTCTAGCCGGACATCGTAACTTTCTTCGATCGGTTGAGTCTGCTTACGATTCAGGCTTCTGATGCGGTCGAGCGAGAGGTTGCGGGTGATTCGCATGCACCATGCTTCCCAATTTTCGACTTCATTCATTTGCTCCCGACCGTTCCAGACCCGAATGAATACCTCCTGAACCACGTCTTTTGCTTCTTCTTCATTGCCTAGGAACCTCAAGGCAAACCGAAAAAGCTTGTTTTTCGCAGGCAGGACCCGATTTTGAAACGCTTCTAGGTTCATCCGATTAAATTCAATAACAAGACGGTGGGAATAGTGGGATGTTACAGGGCAAGGTAAAATATTTCCGGGTGGGGTGAAAGCGGAGCCGTCCACAGCGGTCACCTCTTCCTTTTCGCCTTTGCCTCGTTAATCAACTTCACATCTACATTTTCCCTGGAAATAGCCTCAAAGTTTCCTTTCCCGAGATTGGCCAGGTTTTCCAACGTTTTTGATGCGCCCACCCCCTTGCCAAAGTTGAATACAGTGAGGAAAATGTCGTTTTGCGAAAATTGTTCGATCAGTTTTTCAGTCTCTTCATCCATCGCAAACTCACCATCGGTGGCAAGGATAATACGGTTGTTGCCTCCACGGATATAATTTTCATCAGCCACCTTATAAGCCATCTTAATTGCTGCCCGACCGTCAGTCTTGCCGGATGATGTTAAGTCGCTGACTGCCTTTTTGATCTTTTCTACTTCTTTAAAAGATGTTGGTTTCAACAACACTTTTGGTTTGCCGGAGAAACCAATGATTGACACCTGGTCTTCCAATCTCATCATGTCAAGCATTCGCAGCATGGATTCCTTGAGTAAAGGAAGTTTTTCAGGTTGGTTCATCGATCCGGAAATATCGAGCAGCAAAACCATGTTGTTTGTAGCGTATCCTTCCATTGAGCGCAACTCTGTATTGGCTTCCCGGATATAAATTGTGTCTCGTTTTTCAATGTAGATCGTGTCGCGGGTATGGCTGGAACTGGCGGATGAGCGCGTTGTAGTTGTGTTGCCTTGTGTTGGTGTGGTATTTGGTTCAGTAGCACTTGCGGGGCGCAACGGCTCATTTGAATCCTGGCCATCAGTCAATCGTGTCCGATTTTTTTCACTTGTGGGATCAGGATATTTAACATTGAAAGCTTCAGGTTGAAATACGGTTTTCAGGTGTGGTGCCGTTGTAGATAACTCGCAAAACTTGTTGTAGTCGTCAACCACATCGTTATAAAGATAGATGATGCTGTAATATGGGTCGTTATACCGGGAATTGGATGGTTTGCGGGGAGCGAGTTTTTGAAAATGCTCAACGAGCTGTCGTGACGTGGTTGGAACGTCCTCATAAGGTGAATATGGA
The DNA here is from genome assembly GCA_036402075.1 of Chryseosolibacter sp. Lineage (GTDB taxonomy): Bacteria > Bacteroidota > Bacteroidia > Cytophagales > Cyclobacteriaceae > Chryseosolibacter. Next base: position 42,888 of record DASWTP010000142.1, read on the forward strand.
CAATTTCCGTTATATCTTCCGAGTTTTTGGATTCCTTGCAGATTGTCGAACTCTTTCGCAAGAACATCCCTGAGGGTAGATTCAATTTTTTCGGTGTTGATTTTTACAGTACTGTCACCGTTGTAAAATTTCCTGGCTTCGAATACGGCATCATGGTCGAGATCCACCAGATCGCGCAAGGCTTTTCCCGACTTTTGCCACGAGCTTTCCATGTTAGCCGGCAAAAAACTTTCGTAGATAGCCCTTACATCATTATAGAGTTTTTCCTTTTTGTCGTCCCAAGCCTTCATAAGCACTGCTTCACGCTCAAGGATTTGATAAACTCTTTCAAGTCGGTCTTTCTCGTAACGTCTTTCTTTTACTTCCATATCCAACGAAGCACCAAGGTTGTCCATCTCCTTAAGAACGTTCATGATTGTTTCAGCCTGCGCATTGAGTGACTTGGCGATGGATGGTGCCAGCGCCTTGCTGGCTGAGATCACTTTTTGGAAGTATGAATGTGGTACCTGGAATTTCGAATAGTCAAGATACATCGGTTGACGCTTCTCGTACGAGGCGAGTGTTTTAAAATAGGATGCGGAGGAATTGAAGCTTGTCAGGGTGGATTGCAGTGAATGAGTTTGATGGTACGTTTCATTAATGAAGTCGATGTATTCGCTGAGCGCAGCAAAAACAGGTTTAGTGATGATGGTCTTCTGCGGTGCAGTTTTTATCGGCTCAAAGGCTACTTCAGCGAAAGGCTTAATCTCCACGTTGACCTGAGTCTGTTCGTTTATGATCTCAAAGCCGGGCACGTACTTAAAGGTTGACAGTCCATAAAAACCGTCACGCTCTGAGAATTGAAGAAAGGTATTGTAGTCTGCAACGAGTGTGCCGTTAAAATGATTGATGAGGTTTAGATAAACGTCATTATTGTGCTTGTCGCTTTTTGTGGCTTCGTAGTTGTGTTCGTCCAGGGCGTGCCGTTTTACGTCAATGTAGTCGGCATATACTTCTTTAAAATGTTCCCACATGCTTGATGCCGGGTATTTGAGTGCTGGTTTTTGCGACTTCAATTTCTCAAGTGCTTGTGCGGAGGCGGCAATACTTGCCTCAAGTTTTTCTGCTGACCAGCCAGAATATGCAGCCTGGTGAAAGTTCAGGCGCCAGGCGTCAAGGAATGTGCGTTCGTTTTCAACAAGCGTGTGCAAGAGCACGCTTGTGGAGGAATACGCTGTGGTCGGGGCGTTTCCCGATGCTTTTTTATAGGCGTCTTCCAGTGACCTTTGCAGATCTGAATACTTTTTCCGGAAGTCAACAACGAGTGGCTGCAGATCAGCGATGAGTTGTCTCGCCTGTTGGTAATTGTCTCGCTTGTAGTCTTCAAGTTTATAATATGTATCAAGTACTTTGCATTTTTCGTCAACCTTTTTCTCTGCTGAGCGCAAGTTCAGGAAAGCGTTGTTGATTTGTGAGGAGAGCACAGGGCTTTTAGGCTGCGAACTGATGGTGTTCACAAAGTATTCTTCAATTTGAAAAGGGCATGTGTACCGCGTTCGCTCAGGATATTTTCCAGCGAGCACATCATACTGTTTGAAAGCTGTCTCCACGACATCGCTTACTTCTTCACCTGCACGATTGGCATAGGCGCTGTATGCGTTGAGCGTCTTTTGGGCGGCAGAGGTGGCTTGTCCTAATGCATTTGAAGAAACCACCAGTAGAAAGCATCCGAGAAATGTTTTCATAATCAGCAATTATGTTCCGAAAGCGTAAACTTCAAAATATCCTATAGCAACTTCGCTTCAACGTCCTTCCAGTCAGCAAACCGGTTAAAGTGGTTAATGTGCATATTGTGTGGTGCTGTGAAGATATATTTCTCGCCATTGAAGCGCTCCAGGTTGTGTGGAAGATCATCGATCATAAAATCACCGTACACTACCGCCTTGCTCCCGCAGAACACAAACTGTTTCCAGGAAAGGAAAGGGAAATATTGTTGGAGCCACTGCAGCTTTTCGGTGAGGGATTGAGGAAACTCCATGGCTGCACTCACAATGAATACCTCGTATTTTTTGTTCAGCTTTTCCATCACCTGCTGGCTGTTTTCGTTCGGCAGCATATCGCGAAAGAAATTGACGCGGTAAGGGAACTGGCGCAGCACGGAATGATTGTCCGGGAAACCCTCATCTTCATTTTTATTGTTGAGCACCGAGCGCTCTACACGCACACCGAATTCTTTTTCATAATAGTTGATAAACTGGCCGGTTGCGTCTGCGAGCACATCATCCATATCCACAATCAGTCGTTTCATGTTCTGACTCTTTAAAGGTAAGGTTTGTAACTGCTAAACTTGTGATTTTCAACTCGCCAAGCAATACTTAACGTGACCTTAACGTTGGAAAAAGCATTGATAATAGCGCCAAAAAAGGGTACATTAAATAATGCAAGATCAGGAGGCCATTGTAGTGCTGCATCATTTTGACTCGGGTATTGAGGCAAATATTGCCAAGTCGAAACTCGATGCCTACGATATTCCCTGCTTTCTCACCGAGGAAAATATGGCTGCCCTCTACCAGCAAGCGTTTGCAATCAAGGTGAGGCTGCACGTTTTTGAGAAAGACCGTGAGCAAGCGTATCGGATCTTATTTCAACTGCAAAGCGCTGGCAATGAGACAACATGCCCTCAGTGCCGTTCCACGTCTGTTGTTCGGGATTTCCCTCAGAAGTTTTCAGCGGAATTTGCGGGTGCCCTGAAGGTGATATTTTTTGGAATCTTTATGCCGGGCAAAAAAATCTTCCGCTGCCAGCAATGCAATCATGAATTTTGATTGTCTAATTCCTAAATTAGCACACTAGCATTATTACAAATATGAGTGTAAAAACGATTGTGGGTATCATGGGGCCGGGCGAAAGTGCAACTCCGGAAGACAACGAGATAGCCTTTGAACTGGGAAAGGCAATCGCTGAAAGGGGTTGGGTTTTATTGACCGGTGGCCGTAGCTTTGGCGTGATGGATGCCGCCATGAAAGGCGCGCATGAAGCCGATGGGTTAACGATTGGAATTCTTCCCAACGACAACGCAGTAAATTCATCAGACAACGCGGATATAAAGATTCTCACTGGAATGGGCAGCGCCCGGAACCTGATCAACGTGTTGTCGAGTCACGTGATCGTTGTCATTGGTATGGCGGCTGGAACCGCTTCGGAGGTTGCGTTGGCGCTAAAATCAAACAAAAAAGTGATTCTTCTCAACCAGGATGAGATCACCATTCGTTTTTTCAAGAATATCGGAACCTATAAAGTAATGATCGCGACCACCGTTGACGAGACGATCGCGATGATTAAAGATTACTTATCCGTTTATCACGTTCACTGACCTACTTCTTCAGTACAGTAAACTCAACTCTACGGTTGTTAGCCTGGCCATCAGGGGTATCGTTGGTATCGATGGGCTTCGATTCACCATAGCCGTGGGCGCTTAGCCTGCCGCTGTCAATTCCCTGGCTGATGAGGTAGTCTACCACGGATTGCGAACGTCCCTGCGAAAGTGTTTCATTGTATTCATCTGAACCTTTGTTGTCAGTATGCCCAGCGATCTCGATTTCCACCGATGGATTTTCTTTAAGGAACGCCACCACTTTATTAAGTTCCACGAAGGATTCTTTTTTCAGCTCAGTTTTATCAAATGCGAAATAAATGTTCTTCAGGCGCACAGTCACTCCAATCTCGATCGGCTGCAGGTAAATGTCTTTTGCAAATGGGGAGCGGTCTTCACTATCGGCTGACACACTGTCGATGGCATTGAGGTAACCCTCGGCCGATGCGGAGATAAGGTACCACCCGAGGCGAGGAATCGTGTGGTCGTAGCGTCCATCCGACACCGTAGCCTGCATTCCTGCCCGTCTGTCAACCTTCGAAGTGATTACGATTTTGGGTGAAGGAATAATCTTTTCGGTTTTGCTATCATACACATTCCCTGTGAGCATCAGCGCTTTTGCCACCGGGGTGAGGAAAAGTTCGATGTTGATTGTTGTGTCGCTGTAAATGGTTGGAACTTTAAAAGTTTCCTCTTTTCCCGGCTGATAGCCGGGTGCGCTCGCCACAACAGCGTATTGATTTACTTCGTCCATCTTCGTTTCAAATTTTCCGGTTCCGTTTGACCGAAGTTTCAAGGGTTCCCTGTCTTTCAGTTTGACCGTAACATCAGCGGAGATCGGGTTATTCGTCTTCTGATCGTATACCATCCCGACAAGATTGATCTTAAGGTTCTTCGGAACGAGCATGTAGAGATCAAGCTGTGCGCCTTCAATGGCTTTATTTGCGCGGCTTGTAAAAACGTTGCCAGCGTTGTCCATTGTGAAGTAGTAGTCTAGCGCGCTGGTGTTGATCGGTTTACCGAGGTTGATCGGCTCAGACCAGTTCATCCATGTATCGTCAGTCCGTGTGGTTCGGTAAATATCTACTCCGCCCTGGCGCCCAGGAGCTTGTCGCGCACTGCCGAAGAAAAGTGTTTTTTGATCCGGTCCAATAAAAGGCCCTACATCATCGAGGTTGGTGCTTAATTTAAGTTTTACAGGCCTTGAGTATGAGCCATCATTCTGCAGGTGGCTGGCGTATAAGTCTGAATTCTGGCTGTTCTCAATTTCACTGAAGTAAATAATAATGTGCTTCCTGTCAGACGACATGCTGGCGCCATAAAATCGCCCCTTGTTCATTTTTTTGAAATCAGTAACGTCCAGCTCGTTGATGGAGCCATTAGCGTTGGCAATTGAAAACCCTTTTTCGCCCCGGGTTCTTCCGCCTTTAATGAACAAGCTTCCGTCAGGCAATACAGTGAAGACCTGGTTTGAACGGTGAACATTGAATGGAGAGCCTAGATGCTGTGCCGGACTCCATACACCGTTTGCGTCTTTTTTCGACATCCAGATATCCTGGGTGTCGTCTTTCCCCATGGTATTTTCGGGATGATCTTGCACGAAAAAGTACAACGTATTCCCGTCAGGTGACACAATGGGGGCGGCCTCATGGTGGAATGTGTTGACCGTCTTATCCATTTTCACAAGCTCATAGCGTGATGAAAATTGCTGGGCCGTGACTGTAAAGGAGAAAAATGAGAGAAGGAGAACTGGTAAACAGGTCTTCATTGGTATAGGGAATTAGTCTGATTGTAAAGGTAAGGTTTTTGAATGATTTCTCGATTGCCAACGAACGCAGCATCTTACAACTGGCAGACTTGTTACGTCTTTCACCTACGCTGGCTTCGCGCACAAAAACTAAAGCGCTACAGCCTCACATTGCAAAACAATCTTGATAAAGACAGCGCTAGGGTCTTGTGATCAGGCCCCGTCCACTCATCACAATGGCGACTACGATGATCACCAGCGCAATCGTATTAAAAATGAACATGCGTTTATGTTTCGCTTCGCTGTTCTCCATTTTCTTTGACGTGACCCTGGCCATTGTAATGAGTACGATGGCGATCAGCATCATCAGGGAATGCTCAACGAGCCAGTAACGAGTAGAAGCCTCTTTCATAGCAGCGCCTGAAAATTGGACGAAAGGGCTCACAAAATACAGGATTAATCCCACGAGCAATTGTGTGTGTGTGAAAATAAACAGAAACAAGCCAAGGCGATTGTCAAGGGAGCCGTATGGTTTTCTGCCTAACCATCCCATTAATGACTGAACGATAACAACAACCAGTAAAATGAGAACAAAGTATCGCAGGAACGAATGGGTGTGAAGCAGGCCGGTATACATATTTATTATATTTTGCTCCAAATTAGTACACGACCGCCACACTGAAAAATGGAATGCTTAAATAATGCTTTTTCGCGGAAAGCTTAATACTTTTAGCGCAAATCCCACGAATGAAATCATTTGTAACGATGGTGCTGTTGGCGCTGTCCACTTCTGTGTTTTGCCAATCGGCTGATTCTTTGGCGGGCGCTGGCCCCGACACCGTCAAAGTCGGTGCGTTTGTGATCAGCGTGCACGATATTAACTTTCATGAGAAAGAATATACCATTCGTTTCTGGTTGTGGTTCTTGCATCACAATGAGGAATTTGATTTCTCGAAACAACTTGACATCCCCAACGCCAAAAACATTGAATTTGAGGAACCCATCACCGATTCGATCGATGGAAAAGCCTGGGTGATCATGAAGATGAAGTGCGTGATGAAACAAAACTGGAACGTGAAGGATTTTCCCTTTGATGAACAGCATATAAAAGTTGAGATTGAGAACACTCTTTTTGACAATACCAGTCTCGTTTTTATGCCGGACACTACCGGAAGCATTTTCGATGACAAAGAGGCCATTGACGGTTGGGTGATAAAAAATTTTAAAGTGACCACAGCCGAAAACGACTATCAAACCGGGTTTGGTGACCCACGTCCAGGCCACGACTCATCTGTATTTTCGCAGTTCTTGATTCAAATGGATCTGGAGCGCGATGCATGGGGATTATTCATGAAGATCTTTATCGGGATGTATATCGCGTTCCTTATTTCAACGATAAGTTTCACGCCTCATCCCTCCGAACTTGAGCCGCGGTTTGGATTGCCTGTCGGTGGTTTGTTTGCTGCTGTCGGTAATAAGTACATCATAGATTCGCTGATGCCGGAGTCCTCATCGTTTACGTTGGTTGACACGCTGCACGCCCTTACGTTTCTTAGCATTCTTGCGACACTTGTTATCTCAGCAGTTGCGCTCAAACTGCACGACTACGGCAAAACTGAAAAGGCGCTTTGGGTGAATCGGTTTTTCTCGAAAATTGTGGTTTCGCTCTACGTTATCCTCAATATTGTCTTTATCTCGATTGCCTTGCTGTAGCAGTGGGCAATGGATTTTGCATTTTGTCAAGAGACTTTAACCGTTGGTCTGCAATTGTTAGTATCCTTCCGTCTCTTTCATTAACTTCATTCCTGTTCCGCCTGGAAACATAAATTTAATACATGAAAGCGATGTTATATTTCGGCATTTCCATTGTCCTGGCTTTATTCTCATGCAACGATAAGAGCAGTGAAGACACCGTTCAGCCTGGAGCGGAAGAAGCGTTTACAGGAGAAGTGATTGAATCGCAGCAACAAAAGTTTGGTGTCATTAAGATCACGGAAGATCTTCGGAATCCTTGGGGGATTGCTTTTCTGCCAGATGGACGCATCTTAGTGACCGAACGCGCTGGTTCAATCCGCATCATTAAAGATGGAAAGCTGCTGGAAGACCGCATCAGTGGTGTTCCCAAAGTGTATGCACAGGGCCAGGGTGGTTTGCTCGATATACAATTACATCCGGATTACGCAACCAACGGCTGGATCTACTTAAGCTACTCAAAGCCCGGGCCTGGTGGTGCCGGCACTACTATCGCGAGAACAAAATTAGATGGAAACACATTTACTGAATTCCAGGAATTGTTTTCAGCACAGCCGTTCAGTAATTCAGGTGTACACTTCGGTTCACGCATCGCGTTTGATGGGAAGGGTTTCATCTTCTTCTCATCAGGTGAGCGCGGCACGATGGATAATGCGCAAACCCTCACCAACCATCTCGGAAAAATTATTCGCCTTCATGATGATGGACGTGTTCCGGCAGACAACCCGTTTGTTGGCACGCCTAATGCCAAACCGGAGATCTGGAGTTACGGCCACCGAAATCCGCAAGGCCTGATCTATGATAAAGAGAATCAGTTATTGATCGATCACGAGCACGGGCCACGGGGCGGGGACGAAATCAACATTATTCAAAAAGGAAAGAACTACGGCTGGCCAAAAATTTCGTATGGCATTAATTACGATGGCAGTGTGCTCACAGACAAAACCGCGTTGCCCGGAATGGAGCAACCCATCTGGTACTATGTTCCTTCCATTGCCCCATGTGGTATGGCAAAAGTGACCAGCGACAAATACCCTGGCTGGAAGGGCAATCTCTTGATCGGTGCGCTGGCGCTGCAACACATTTCTCGCGTTGAGATCAAAGATGGTAAGTACGTAACGCACGAAAAACTCCTGCAAGATTTTGCACGCTTTCGCGCCCTTGCACAAGGTCCGGATGGATTGATCTATGCAGTTACGGAAAGCCCTGGAACGTTGATAAAGCTGGTGCCGGTGAAATAGCGGAGAAGCTGCAAGCTGCAGGTTGCAAGTCCTTTTCATCCGGATGATGACGGATTCGTCTCAGATTTCAATTGCTACCTCGTTAAGGTCGACCGACTTGCACTCTGCAACCTGAAACTTAAAGCTGCGGCTAATTCCCCAGCATCACGAACGCTCCCCAATAATACGGTTCTTTATATTTCGTCATCAGCTGGAGCTGTGCCTGTTTGAAGGCTTTTTGTTTATTCCCCAGCTTAATCCAGTTGGTATAAAAGTTTGTCATCAGTTGTTGTGTGGCAGCGTCATCAACTTTCCAGAGACTCATAATTAACGCCTCTGCGCCAGCTACCTGGAAGGCGCGCTGCAATCCATACACACCTTCTCCAGCCTTAACATCTCCCAGGCCGGTTTCGCATGCGCTTAATACGATGAGACTCGTTCCTTGCAGGTTGAGGTTCATCGCTTCATAGGCGGTAAGCACGCCATTGTCATTGCTTTCAAGATTTGGCATGGCTGTTCCACTGACTGTTCCCGCTGCGCCCGCAAGCATCAGTCCCGATCGCAGCAACGGATTGTCGTTCGCATTTTCCAGGTGAACACCAAATGCTGACCCTTCAATATCGACATCTTTAAGAAAATAGCCGTGGGTGGCAATGTGCAGCAGGGCCGGACCCTTTATATTCTTCAGGCTGGCCTCGCTCGCGTTTTTCTGCATCAGCTGCGATACCTGGTAACCTGAAGTCTTGAGGAGTTTTGCGATCCCATCGATCTCAACCTTAGTGCCAGGCAAGGCATTGATGCTTGCACCGCCATAGTCTGGGAAGCCAAGTAGCGTTGCATTCTTCTTAGTAGCCGTTGCTTTTTTCGAACGCAGGTTGATGAGATCTTTCGAATTTCCAAGTACGGTGAGGTCATAGCGATTTATTACATAATCCCCGCCTGGTTTCCTGAGCGTGTTCAGATTCATCTGATTGTAAACCCCATCTGGCGAGACAAAAATCGATCTCTTTCCTGCAAGTTCCGCATCGATCTTCGCCCAATATTGATCGTACGAATATTGATCCTCCATTTTTTGCTGAATCGTATTTCGGTAGTATTTGTAGTACCGCGTGTCAAGTTGCTGACCGTTGTCCAGTGAAATGATCTTTGGAAGCGGTGCTGCTTTGGTTAAAAGCATTGCAACGTATTTTGATTCAGGGGTAAACTTCTGGCCGTAGTTCTGGATGCGAATGATCTCAACAACCGCTTCATTGTCAGTCAACAGATTCTTGATCTGTGAAAAACTGGTTTTCGTGGCACCATAATTTTGTGAAAAATCCTTTGATCGCTCGGATAGCTTTTTCTCCATGGCATTTGCTGCGCGTTCCAGCGAATCGAGGTTGATCTTCTGTTCTTTTAATTCTGTTTTAGAGTAAGCGTATAGTCTCGCCAGGTTTTCTTTTTGATCGATCCACGAAACGTAGTCTTTAATCAGCTGTGCATCGCCACTTGCAAAAATGCTTTGTTTCACTTTATTCGTAGAGTTCAAGAGCAACGCTTTGGTGGCGATCTGGTAGTCGTAAAGGTCTTGCGCAGTGTTTTTGTTCGATGCACTGGCGTCAAGGGCAAAGTTGTAGAAGCGTTGGAAGCGTGGTGAAAGAACGTCCCAATATTTCGTTTTCTCCGATTCGCTCATCGGAGGGAAATACCGGTTGATAAAATCCAATGAATTATCCATCACCTCGCGATAGATGCTGTAAGCCTGATCAAAATTCTGAAGCTTCCAGAAAAGGATGGCAAGGTCTTCACGCGATTGCGCATACATTGGATGAGTTTTTCCAAAGGCCTCTTCTCTGACGGCCACTGCTTTTTCTAACAACGGCTGAGCTTCCTTATAGCGTTCCTTATATCGGTAAAAGTTGCCGAGGTCGCTGATTGCTTTGGCGTAGGCGGGGTTATTTTCACCAAAGTTTGATTTGTAGATCCCGCTAGATTTCTTCAGCAGTTCTTCAACCTTATCCTCTTTCCCCATCACGATATAAAGGGCAGCCTGGTTGTTGAGCATGCTGGCAAGGTCAGGGTTATTTTTGCCAAGGCGTTTTTCCATGCCGAGATAGATGGTTTCGGCTTCAGCATATTTTCCCATTTGCTGGTAAAGTAAAGCCAGGTTGGAAAGAAATTTCAAATGGTTTGTCGATTTGCTGCTTTGGAGTTTCTCCGCGATAGCGATGGCGGCCTTTAGTTTCTTCTCGGCCTCTTCGTAGCGGCCGATGGCCTGAAATAGCATTGCCTCGTTATTCAAAACGATGGCGAATGGCATGGCAGCCTGAAGATTATTTTTACCCAGGATGATCAGCGCAGCGGCCAGATCTTTTTCCGATTCGTTAAAACGGCCAAGGTTATAATGCAATACACCATAGTTGTTTAGCGATGCGGCAACGCCTGCGTTTTCTTCTCCTAGCTTTGATTTGCGTAAGTCAAGTGCTTCGGCTGTGAACGATTCAGCTTGGGTAAAACGTCCCATCGTTGCATACAGTAGTCCCTGGCTTGAAATAGTTTTAAGGTATCCGAGGTCTTCGGTAAGTCCAGTCTCTTCATATGTTTTTTTCGCAAGCGCAAATTTTTTCTCCGCAGATGCAAACCATCCGTAGCCGTAAAATAATTCGCCTGACTGGCGATGGCTGCGTGCCCGCTGTTCGTCCGTGAGCTCGGCATTTTTGTAAAGTGATGCGGTGATGCCTGCAACGGATGTGGCTTTTGCTGCAAATTCACCTTTTTCCTTTACGTCAAACAAGCCGGAGTTATCGCTCAAAAGAATTGCATAATCGAAGTCTGCAGAGTCGAATTCGGCTCGTGCTTTTTCCAGCTGGTTGGCTGTAAGCGATGCTGCCTTGTCAAGATTTTCCTTCGTTGCAAGTCCCTTTGCAGTCTTCTTGAGTCCTTCCAACAGCTGGGCGGGAGAGGAGATGGAAAGCAGGAGCAAAACAATGAACCCGGATATGATTTTCATAAAAATGCTGGTTACGTAACAAAGGTAATAAAGCGGCAGGACTGTAGGTACATCAAATAAAAAGCCCTCATCCGGTTGGGTGAGGGCACGTGTGGTTTGTGATACGTAAGATCAGAAGCTGTCACTCTCGCGATACGCCTTGATCAGCGCCAGCTCGCCTTCTTTGCCCGGCAGTGCGTTGCCATGCTCCATGCCCCAGACTCCTCTGAAGCCTTTACTGTGCACGTGTTTGAAAATGTTTTTGTAATTGAGCTCCCCGGTGGTTGGTTCTTTTCTGCCTGGATTGTCTCCAATCTGGAAGTAAGCGATTTCATCCCAGCACCGGTCAATGTTCGCGATCACATTCCCTTCATTCCGCTGCATGTGGTAGATATCGAAAAGGATTTTGCACGAAGGGCTGTTTACAGCCTTACAGATCTCGTAGGTTTGGTCGGAGTAGCGCAGAAATAAGTCAGGATTATCGCTCAGTGGTTCCAGCACCATGACAAGGTTGAGCGGCTCAAAAATTTCAGCGCCCCTGCGAAGGGCATCAACCACATTTGCCGTCTGGATTCCGATTGGAAGCTTGCGTTCAAAGTATCCCGGAACAACGGTCATCCATTTCGCATTGACGCGCTTAGCAGCCTCCACCGATTTCTTGCAGGTATTAACAAACGTCTCTTTGAATTCCGGTTTGCCGGTAGCAAGGGAAACTTTCCAGTTGTCGCCACCATCAATCACAAATACACCCATGGTCATTCCAAGTCGCGCGAGTTCGTTTCCAATTTTCTCCTGTTCCTCTACAGGACGGCCTAATAGTCCATTGTCCTCGATAGCCCGAAAACCCTGATCGTGCATGAACTTGATCTGGTCGATGAAATTTTTGCCGGCATGGGCTTCAAACATCCCCTGGTGTGGAGCATAGTTTAGTTGAAATGTTTTTTCCGCTGGTAGATTATTTTTGGGTTTACCAAATGTCTGTCCCAAGGTGAGTGCAGACGCGGTGGTCAGGAGTCCGGTTTGAAGAAAGTTTCTTCTTTTCATATAGGATGCAGATGTTAGTTGATGGATTCAAATTCAGGGAACATGCTTGAGAATTCTTCAATGTTCGTTGGTGTCTCAAAGTCACACACCTCGCCAAATCTTGCCCAAAGCTTCTGAACTTCGGTATTGGTGTGTGCCTGATCAATAGACTCTCGCGATTTCCATTCAAACACTTCAATCACACAGTTGTTTTTGGCTTGCATGACGATCGGTTCCCGATCAGTGATCAGGTTTTGAGTCTTAAGAATTGGTAGATGCTCTGCCACCAGCTGCAGGAGCTGCTTCTCTTTCCCCGGCTTAGGTCGATAGATAGCGAATGTAATTCTGCCCATGTGACTGGTTTAGTGGATAAGTAAGTTAGAAAGATTTGGCCATAAATTCCAAGCACCGGATTAATGCCATAAAGGTTGTACTTTTGTTGCCAATTAAAATTCATGAGACTTCACCGCTCCACTTCCGAAGCTGTTGTTCAGGCACTTGATGCCATCTTTGGCGGCAAACGCTATGCAGACAAAGTAATTGAGAAGGTTTTGAAATCGAATCCCAAGTGGGGCGCGCGCGACAGGCGGTTCATTGCGGAAACCACTTACGATATCGTTCGGTGGTATCTGTTGCTGAAACGCTGCACCGAAGCGAAAGGAGACGACTATTGGAAACTTCTCGCGGGATGGTGCGCGCTCAACGGTGTCGATCTTCCGGCATGGGACGAGTTCAAAGGTGTGAACGTCAAAAAAGTACGCGATGAAGAACAAAAAGCCAGGGCCGTCCGAAGAGTTCGTGAATCAATTCCCGACTGGCTTGATGAGCTTGGCGAGCAGGAACTTGGAAAACTATGGGATAAAGAACTTCAATCGCTCAACGAGGAGGCCGATGTTGTTCTGCGCGTTAATACCTTAAAAGTTTCCAAACGTGAGTTGCACGATCGGCTTGAGGAGGAAGAAGTGCTCACTCAGCCGCTGGATAATTTTCCGGATGCGCTTGTATTGGAAGAACGGCAGAATGTTTTTGTAACTCCTGCTTTTAAAGATGGCCTGTTTGAAGTTCAGGATGCTGCTTCGCAAATGATCGCTCCTTTTTTGCGGATCGAACCCGGCATGCGCGTAATCGATGCATGCGCTGGGGCCGGAGGAAAAACCTTGCACCTTGCCGCGCTTATGGAGAATAAAGGGCGCATCGTGGCCATGGATGTTGAGCAGTGGAAACTCGATGAGTTGTCGAAACGCGCACGCAGGGCAGGGGTAAGCAATATGGAAACGCGCTTTATTGAATCGTCAAAGACGGTGAAGCGCCTTGAGAATAGTTCTGATCGTCTGCTGCTCGATGTTCCGTGTTCCGGCCTCGGTGTGCTTCGCAGGAACCCTGATGCGAAATGGAAATTATCGCTCGAGTTTATTGGAAAGGTAAAAGAGCTTCAGCAACATATTCTTAATGACTACTGCATGATGGTAAAGCCCGGGGGAATGCTTGTGTATTCTACGTGCAGTATTCTCTCGTCTGAAAATGAAAAGCAGGTCAAGCAATTTCTCGATGCAAAAGGAGATCAGTTTGAACTCGTTGAAGAGAAAAGAACGTGGCCCTCAGAAGGGTTTGATGGATTCTATATGGCGCTGATCAAGCGGCTGAAATAGCAGGAGTTCAAAACAGATTTTTGAGGTTCCACCACCATCTCCGAAAGCTAATCCGTTTTGTCGCCCTCGCTCCGCCTACAACAATGCCGCCAAGAGGCATTAATTCGGCTTCCATTCTTACAATCATTTCATCAGCGCCTGATACCCTGAGCGTTTGTGATTTAAGCCCTATGAACATGAACGAAAGCTCATCCTTGTCCTCAAGCTCTTCCGGAAAACGAAATTTGCCATCCGCATCTGTGTAGGTTTCCGTTTTCGTCCCGACCAACAATACACGAACAGCAGGCAGCGCCAGGCCATCCTCAGCAGATAATACGGTTCCAGTCACGATGCGCAACTTTTTTCTTCTTGGTTCACTACCACGGGCGAATCGTCTGTTGTGATGGAATATGCCAGCGGCACATTGGGTTGAGCAGTAGTGGGTTTTGATACGGTGGCGAGAGACAAAGCCATCAATCCTGCTTTCCAGAATCGCCACCCGGGGTTGATGTCAGGCGTTCCGAAACTGTAGGTTGTGAGTTGCTCAGGGCGGAATTTTCCGCACGTGTTTGCAGGTTTATTCTTGAAGTAGTCGATGAGCTGCTGATCGCTCAACCTGGTAAAATCAATCACTTCCTTCGAGCATGACTGACAGAATGCACCGTTAGAAGTTGGTGTGAAGCTTTCGCACTTTTCAGAACATGGTGAAGCGAGGGTAATGGTAAATGATTTTTTCATAGGCGTACCTCTTGCACCTATGATGCGATATTCCCTGATTTTCCATAAAGTTCCGTGTTAGGTTCTCTCACGCAGAAAGGGTTAGCCTTGAGGCCGCGCCTTCATCGAGTATGATCAAGCCATGGCTGAGGGTTTGCATAATACTGCCTGGTACTTGTTCTGTGACCGGACCTTCGACTACTTTTTGAATGATTGCAGATTTTTTTTCTCCACTCGCAATGACAATGGTGGTTTTTGCTTCGGTAATGTGCCGCATGCCAAGCGTGATGCCTTGTTTCAGGACAGTAGATTCACTGAAATATTTTTGAGCGACCTTCTTTGTTGATTCTTCCAGGTCGACCACGTGACAATAGCTGTTGAACGAAGAACCAGGCTCATTTAACCCGAGGTGTCCATTCATTCCGATGCCCACAACAATCAGGTCAAGGCCACCGTTACTCAGGATGAATTGATCTACCTTTTTGCATTCAACCTGCAAGTCTTCCGCTTTTGGATTGAAGAAAACAATCCGGCTTGCAGGAATATTTGCAGCATCGAAAAACGTGGAATACATGTAGTGTTGGCAGCTACCTGGGTCTGAGCGATCCATACCAACCCACTCATCAAGACCTACAAATTTTGCCTGGCTGAAATCGGCTTTTCGTTCACGAATCAGCTTAGCCAGTATGCTGAGCATGCCGGTGGGCGAATCTCCTGACGGAAAGCAAAATATACTTTGAGGCTTACGGGCCACTTGTGCTAAAACAAGGTCAGCCGCGGCAGCTGACATTTCATCATACGTTTTGCGAATAATTACTTTCATGCACAAAAGTACACTACTTACACGTCAATGGCATCATACACGATGACCTTTTCCCACAGGTGAGAGTATTGCTCGACAAACTTTTTATGAAGGGGGTGAACCTGGTAAACGTTTTGTCCTTCCACGTCATCAAAGAACATGAGTTCCGAAACATGATAACTGCTGTCGACCACAGGGCGTTTTTCCGTGCTGGCCGGAACGCCAATATGAAGTTTTTTGATTGTTTCAATTTTCGCGAGTGTGCGAAGGCCTTCAATGAGTTTCTCCTGATCTTCTTTAGAGTTCGGGTTCTTCAGCCAGAAGAAGACGTGATGCAGGAGCTGTTTTTTATCTTTTTTTTCCATAGTCGGCATTGCTGTGGCGGCTGCAGTTACGCCAAGCGCTGCTGCAGTAGCGACAAACGTTCTTCGATTTTGCTTTTCCATCATTTGTAAGTTAAACGGGGAGGAAGTTATAATCTTTCCTCGTCAAATGAAAGTAAATTTAGTCAATTTGACTATATGGTGATTTCGATGCGGTTTTGTTCAGGGTCCAGAACAACGCTTTCATAGTAGCCATCGCCTGTGGTGCGTGGTTCGCCCACGATCGCGCAGCCTGCTAAGCGGAGCCTTTCGGTAAGGGAATCCACTCCATCTTTACTTCCCACACTGATGGCGAAATGCGTAATCCCGATGAATTGATTCGAATAATTTCCTTCGTGTTTTTCTATTCCCGGCATGTGCATGAGCTCGAGGCGCGAACCACCCTGAAATGACAGAAAATAAGACTCAAAGTTTTTCTTGGCATTCAAATATTTCTGACCCGAGGTGCAGTGAAAATAGGTGGTGTAAAACGTCTTCATTGCCTCGAGGTTTTGCACCCAGATGGCGAGATGCTCAATTCGCATAACTTGCAAAGCCTGGTTTGATGTTAGTCTTTATATTGAACTGTCGACAAATTCTTTTTAGTGTACAATTTGAGATCGCGCACTCCAACCGCTATTGAATGTATCCCGGAACTGCGATGCCCGGTTTCAGCAGCGGATCGTTTATCGGTGCGAGGCGTTTCATTTCAAGCGGAACAACGCCTGCCCAAATCGGTAAGTCGTAATCTTCTTCATCGTCCTTCGGACCCCCTGTTCTTACCTTGGCAGAAACCTCCTCGATCTTGAACGCGAGGACCATAGTAGCCTTCCACTCCCCAGCGTTTGGTTGGCGTACGTCATTCCAACGGCCAGGCTGCATCTTGTTTGTGAAGACTTCAAGTGCCGTGTACAGTTCCTGGTCATCTGTTACGCGTTCCGGAGTGCTGAACATGACCACGGACCTGTAATTCACTGAGTGATGAAAGGCTGATCGCGCCAATACCAAACCATCGATCAGCGTTGTGGAGATACACACAGGGAGTTTTTTCTCTGCGAGCTGGCGCATATAGAAACTTCCCACTGAACCATGGATATATAGCTTGTCATTTATCCTGCAAAAACCAGTTGGAATTTGAACAGGGTTTCCTTCGTTCACATACGCCACCGTGCAGACAAGCGCCTCATCGAGGATGCTGTAAATTACCTCTTTGTCATACACAGCTCGTTTTGGAAGTCGTGTGATCGCTGTTCTGTCAGTCTTTTCAAAGGTTGCCATACAAAATCGTCATTAGTCATTAGTCAATAGTCATTAGGTCGGAGAGCAACTGGTTAATGGATGTTCGGAGCTTTGCCAAATACTTTTTTAAACCGTTCTATTTCGAGATTTCGAGGATGATCTTGCCGAAATGATTTCCTTGTTTCATTCGCTCGAATGCTTCGTTCACTTTGCTCAGCGGAAAAGTCTGGTCCATTACGGGTTTTATGTTCCGGCTTTCAAGAAAATCAAGCATGGAAAGAAATTCATCGCGGGTACCCATCGTGGTGCCGTGGATTGAAAGTTGTTTCCAGTACAAAAGTCTTGTCGAGATGTCCGAGATATTTCCAGCGGTGCGGCCGAAGTTTACAATTCTTCCTCCGGGCATCGCTAGCTCAATGAACTTTGAAAACTGTGGTCCACCCGCGCTGTCGATAATAATATCAAAGCCACCGGTTTCTTTTTGAGCTTTCGAAGCCCACTCCGGATCGTTATAGTTGTATCCTCCAAGGGCGCCCATCTGTTTTGCCTTCGCAATTTTTTCGTCAGAGCCTGATGTTACGAATACTCTTCCCTGGTAGGCCACGGCAAACTGCAGTACCCACAACCCCGCGCCACCACCAACACCTGAAATCAAAACTTTTTCTTTTGCACGCAGACGTGCTTTCGAAAAGAGTGCGCGATAGGCGGTCAGCGCTGAGAGTGGTACAGCAGCAGACTCGGCAAACGACAGGTGCTCGGGCTTCTCGAAAATATATTTTTTCGAAATCGTGATGTATTCAGCAAATGTCCCGTTGTCAGGAAGGCCGAGGATTTTGAAAGAGTCGCCATGGACGACCGGGTTGCTTCCCCACTCCAGGCTCGGGTTGATGACCACTTCAGCGCCCACGAGCATCGGATCGGCATCTTCGCCAACGTCTTCAATGATACCTGCACCGTCAGAGCCCAGGATAATTCCATTAGGAAATTGCTGGGTTTGTTCCTGCATCAGCCAGAGATCGCGGTGGTTGAGCGCTGCATATTTCAGCTTGATCAGCACCTGATCTTTGATTGGCTTTGGTTTTTTTATTTCTTCAACGACTAGCGGTTGGTCTTTTGATTTAAATAGAGCAGCTTTCATGGTTAGCTTTTACGATGACGAACGAAACAATGTTCGTGTCGTTCCATATTTACTTTCGGATAATATTCTCGCGCAGCGGGTGCAGCAAGCAGAATGAGCATTGTTTTGTCGCCAGAGACTTCGTGCGTCAGGTCGATGAGCTTTTTTCCAATCCCCTGGTGCTGAAATTTTTCGTCTACAGCAAGGTCGGACAGATAACAACAGTAGTTGAAATCAGTCAGTGCCCGTGAAACACCAACGAGGAGTGCGCCTGACCAGGCGGTGACAAGTACGTTAGCATGGTCGAGCATGTGCTGAATACGATTTTTGTCGCCCACAGGCCTGCGTTCGCCCAAGGTTGAGCGGTTCAAAACATCAATAAACTCCTCAGCAGTAATTTTTCGATTACTGTGATAATTGATTTCAGACGTCATGCTTGAAATTCAGTTAGATCTTGACGATGTAATTCCATCCATACGGATCAGGCTCTAACCCAAGGCGCAGGTTGTGAAGTTTCTTTTTCACTTGCTGCTGGAAGCTGGTCGGTCCAGCGGTTGGAATCTGATAATCGGTTCCGTTGATCTGGATCACTGCTATCGGGGCGACTACCGCAGCGGTTCCTGCACCAAAGGCCTCGGTCAAGGTTCCCTTCGCAAAACCCTGTTCGATTTCTTCAACGGTAACTTTTCGTTCTTCGATCTTAAATGTTGGAATTTCTTTTGCCAGTGTCAGGATTGAATCACGTGTAACACCATCAAGAATTGCTGTGTTCAATTGGGGCGTTACAAGATTTCCGTTCAACACGAACATCACGTTCATCATACCCACCTCGTCAATATATTTGTGCTCTTTGCTGTCGGTCCACAATATCTGGTCGAAACCTTCTTCGCGCGCTATTTGAGTGGGATAGAATGCGCCTCCATAGTTACCGGCACATTTTGCAAATCCGGTTCCGCCTTCGGCCGTGCGAACGAAATGATTCTCTACTTTTAACCGGTAAGGTTTAGCCTGGTACGGACCCACCGGGCAAGTCATGATCACAAACTTATATTGATCGGACACCTTTACGCCAAGTCTGGATTCAGAAGCGAAAACGACCGGGCGGATGTAGAGCGAAGATCCTTCACCATCGGGCACCCACTGCTGATCGGTTTCAATTATGGCCTGAAGGCTTGCGAGCCACATTTCTTCACTGATGGTTGGCATACACATGCGCTCAAGCGATTTATTAAAACGGCTCAGGTGTTTGTGCGGACGAAATATGTTGATGTCGCCATTTTTCATTCTAAAGGCTTTCATACCTTCGAAAACCGCTTGTCCATAGTGCAGCGACAGCATGGCGGGTGACATCTTCATCTCACCGAAGGGAACCACGACTGGTGTGCTCCAACGCCCTTTATCAAACTCGGCTACAAGCATATGATCTGAAATGTGTTTTCCGAATTCAAGGTTGTTGAAATCCACCTCACTTATTCTCGATTTTTTGATCCGCTCAACAGCGATGGTTGGTGTCAGGGTAGTCATGGTTTCTAGTGTTATCTCGTGAATTTCAGCATTAATCCTTTAATTTTTCTCCAATGTCAGGAGTTTTTTAATTGATTATTTACCGGGTTCTCCTGCAAACGAATTCAGCCGTTCGCGGAACTTCTCCCAAACTTCTGTTAGGGCTTCGTAGGCTATGTCCATATCCGAATTTTCGGTTTGCCAATTTGAAATGGCTGCACGGATTGCCGGAATACCTTTGTATACGGTAGGAGTGAAAAAAACTCTGCCATCATCGCGGATCGCTTTCAGGTAGTGCTGGATGTCTTCGAACGTTGTAATCTTCGGCAATGTAAAGCACACTACGTTCATTTGGACGGGGGCAAGCAGTCTGAAGTTTGGGTTTGATGCGAGACGTGCGCCAAGATATGAGGCGGAGGCGCAATTGCGCTCAACAATCTCTGCGTGGCCTTCCTTGCCGTAGGCCGTGAGCGTAAACCATGATGGCAGCGCACGAAACCTTCGCGAATTTTCGGGTGTGTAATGGAAAAAGTCCGGGCTCTTTTCGGGATCGCCAAGATATGCCGCACTATTTTGAAAAACTTTTAGCTGCAGTTTCTTATGACGCGTGAATTGCATTGCCGAATCATATGGTACGTTTAGCCACTTATGCGCATCAACCGTGATACTGTCGGCATAGTTGAGGCCATTTACCAGGTGCTTGTACTTTTCGGATGTTGCAGCAAAACCGCCAAACGCTGCATCAACGTGCATCCAGAAATTGTAGCGCTTCTTTAGTTTTCCGATCGCTGCCAGATCATCGAAGTCAACGGTATTCACGGTGCCTGCGTTCGCAACAACAATCACTGGTTCAGTTGTGCTTCGAAGAAAAATTTCCAGTTTGTCGACATCTATGGCCTCACGCTCAGGAAGTGTATCGATCCGGATGACCGAGTTTCTACCGATACCGAGCATCGACAAAGACTTTAGAATACTGGAATGTGGTGTTGCGCTGACGATGTCTATCGGAACATTCGAAAGTCCATTGGCGCTGATATCTACACCGTGCTTTTCGCCAACCCACTGCCGGGCGATGGCAAGGCTTACAAAATTTGACACGGTTGCACCGGTGACAAACGAGCCAAAATATTCAGTATCAATTCCAAGCAATTGTTTTAAGAAGTGAAGCGTTTGCCGCTCAAGCTGGGGTGCGATTGAGTCGTTACTTCCGCAAGCATTCTGATCATAAGCACTCACCAGCCAGTCACCCGCAACAGAAGCGGGGGTAGAGCCTCCGGTTACAAAGCCGAAATAACGGGGCCCAGCGGAGTTCGTGATCTTGTCTGCAAAATTCGTTCGAAAGAATTCAAGTGCCCCTGTGGCGCCAACTCCGCGACCGGGTAAATCGGTCAGCGGTAGATCCGCAATAAATCGACCGGGGGGAATGGCATTTCGTCCATCGAGATACTCTCGTGCGATGGAAAGCGTTTGCCCGAGGATCGAGCTGAGATCGTCTTTATCTTTTTTAAGCTGCGTATTCATTTTTTCGAACCTGTTCGAGAAATTTTTCGGTGGTGAGAACAGTAGCAAATTCGCCATGAAGACTTGCGAGGTTGATATCGTGGATGACCTGCGAGCTTAATTTTTCTCCGGTTGACGAAGTTCGGTCGAAGGTGGCTGTTGCATCAGAGAGTACAATGGTGGTAAATCCGAGGTTTGCGGCCATTCTCGCGGTCGTGGAGACACAATGGTCTGTCTGCAAGCCTGCCAGCACTACGGTGTCTATATGCTGGCTCTCTAATCGCTTCTGTAAATCGGTTCCAATGAAGGCACTGTTTACTTTTTTTGGAATGACTGGCTCGTCACCGATCGGTTTAACGATTTCTTTGATGGCGTTTCCAGGCTGGCCAGGAGCGAGCCGCGACTTTGGATTGGTAGAATTGTGCTTGACGTGGAATACTGGCAAGCCCAGCTCGCGCCAGGTATCCAGGACTTTGCGCGTATTTTTTTCTGCGGCAGGATTATTTCGATTCCCACCCCAGTAAGCCTGATCGTCAAAGCCGTCCTGGAAGTCTATAATAATGAGTGCTGTGTTTTTCATTTTTTCAGCGCGGTTAGAATTTCATTGATCCGTACGAGGTGATGGTCGTCATGCTCAGCGTCAAAGTAGGCGAGATCGACCGCAGTCATCTGCACTTTAAGTCGTGGATGCAGCGATGATTTTGCTAATGCAGTCTCGGATAGTTCTGAATACTTCCGGAGATTTTCGGCTCGATTCTTTCTAAACAACGCAATAACTTCATTCACTGGCTTCGCATTGTAGTCGAGCCTGGGTTCAAAGACTGCCGGTGACATTGGTGTGATGCCTTGCTGCATTTCGTCAATTCGCTTGTTGGCGATCTCATCAACTTCGGCAAGGTGGCCGATGTTTTGCTTTACGCTCCATTTGCCCTCGTGCTTGCTGGAGAGGACTTCGTCCGGAACCCCGGCAACTTTTTGCTCAAGTCGCGCAAGCGTTCCTTGCAGGCGTTCAAGATAAAACGGAAGCATCCCGGCCGGTACACCGAACGAGAATTGCCTTTCAAACCATTCAATTTTTTTCATATGACACGAATACTCTAAGAGACAAAGCAACACCAGGTGTTAAACGGGTAGACACAATCGCAAGTGTCTAACGTTTGTATGAGGCTACGAGCGCCTGCGGTTTGTGGTGCACGGGAAACTTCACAGACCTTGCGATAAAACACATTTTGTTCGCGTCATGGTGGAGCTCATTTGCTTTTTGGATCATCGACTCGTCTTCAACGACAACGACAGGTTTCAACGTGATTTCTGTAAACTGGCCGCTTCCGTCCTTGTTTTCCTCCATCGTGCCGGACGCATCATCGGTATACTCCGTAACCACAACACCATTCACAGCGCACAAGTGCAAGTACCAGAGCATATGGCAGCTAGAGATTGACGCGACCAGGAGCTCTTCCGGGTTATGTCGGGCTTTGTCTCCTCTGAACTGCGGATCTGATGAACATGCAAGGGGCGGCTTTCCTGCCACCGCAATGTCGTGATTGCGGTCGTATGCTTTGTAATCACGCGTTCCATTTCCCCTGTTTCCGATCCAGGTGGTTGTTGTGCGATAGTGATGAAGTGGTCCCATTCTTACTAAAGTTGTTTTTTCATCATCCAGTCTGTTTGGGCGTCATTGCCCAGCATAAAAATATGTTCGCTGAATTTTTCAAAACCCCAGCGCTTATAGAATGCGATTGCGCGTTCGTTATGCTCCCACACGCCTAACCAAACCCACTGGGCATTGTTGTCGCGAGCGTATTGCAGGCATTCACTCATCAGAAGATAGCCCACGCGTTTTCCTAAAAATTTCTTGTCTGCATATAGCCGCTCAATCTCAATGGCTTTACCCTCGCCAACACCTTCGGGCTTCACTGAACTCCGAACGCGTGCGTAGCCGATAATTTCAGACTCCTGCTCAGCCAGGAAGAACGCAGCGTTTGGTTCCCTGATTTCCTCAGCGATGCGCTTGATGGTGAACGTGCTGTTGAGGTACAGCATCATGTTCTCAGCCGTGTTCACTTCGTCAAACGTGTCGCGAAAGGTTCTGATTCCAATGCTCACGATTGCCTCGATGTCGTCAAGCGTGGCAACGCGTATCGTTATCGATTCGTCCATAGTGGTTTGAAGTAAGGTGGATGGAACTTCATTCATAGTATCAGTTCCATTTTAATATTACTTCTTTTATATGGACCGTCCACAGGAATTTCTTTAAATCCTATTTTTTTGTAGAGTGAAATTGCGGGGGCAAGAATCGTGTTTGAGTACAGTATAATTTTGTCCGCACCGCGGAGGCGTGCTTTGTCTATCGCTGCCTGGGCCAATGCGAATCCCACTTTCTTTCCCCTGAATTTCTCATCCACAGCCATTTTCGTGAATTCAAAAACTTTTTCGTTCACACGTTTAAGGGCAACCGTGCCGGCAATCTCGTTGCCAACAGATGCAAAAAGAATATTGCCGCCCGGTTTGATAATATGTTCATCCGGATGTTGAAGTACCTGGAAGTCCACCGGTTCCATCCAGAAAAATTTCTCAATCCACTCACGATTCAGTTTTTCAAACCACGGTTGGTGCGCAGGTGAATAATCGATAATGTGAACCAGATCCAGATGTTTGCTGTAAAACCTGGTGTCCAATGGCATTCGCGGAAAGTTGCCCGGGAGATTTTCCTTCGCAACCTCAACGAAGCCATTGCGCGCGTAGAATTTTTGAGCAGCCTCAAAGCGTTCCAGGGTTCCTAAAATCACTTCCTCAATACCTTTTTTGCTCATCCAGCTAAACGCTTCGTCCATGAGCCGTTGCCCCGTCTTGTAAGGATGTCCGCGAAAACCTTCTTTCACAAACATTTTCCTAAGCGCCACCTGTTTGTTGCCAATGTCTATCAGTGCAATCGTGCCGACTACCCTATCATCTAACAACGCAATCCAGAAATTCCCTGCGCCTTGCTGATAAAACGTTTCAATGGTGCTTAAGTCCGGCTGATCTTCCAACGTGATGGGTACACCAAACTCATTTCGCTGAATGTGAAGAATCAGATTCGCGACCTGGCTGTGGTACCTTCGTTCATATGGCTCAATCCTTACATTTTCCATGGATTGATCGTTCGCTTTTGTTCCTGAAGGAATTCACCATCGATGATCAGCATTGTGGCGCCATGCAATGAACTGGAACGGTGCACGCTCTGGCCATCAGACACCTGGTAGCTCATTCCTGCTTTCAATGTGTGAATGGTGCCATCGGAAAGTTCAGATGTAAATTCGCCTTCCAGGCAATAGGTGATGTGGCCCTTGGCGCACCAGTGATCTGCTTTGTAATGGGCGGAAAGCGTAACCTTGCGTATGCGAAGTGAACCATACTGCAATGTTTGCCATTTGGCTTCTCCGGTTTCGCCACGATGTGACGTTGGGCTGACCTGCTGCCAGTCAGTTGTCTGATAAGGAATTGTCGCCATGGTTATCTGCTGAATTGGGCTTTCCATTCATTGCGTAACTGATATCCTTTGTTCACGATATAAATTCCGCCAATGGTGAGAAGCATTGCTACGATTATCTGTGCGTTGAGTTTTTCGTCCAGCACAAGCCAACCTAATAGTACCGCTACTAAAGGATTGATGTAAGCGTACATCGACACGATCGTCATCGGTAGTTTCTTCAGTGCGTATGAGAATGACGCATATGCAATCAACGAACCGAAAATGATGAGGTACAGCAACGACCATGCAGCCTCGGCTGACCAGCTTACATTGCTCAGGTCATCGAACATCAGGCTCAGGGGAAAACACCAGATGCCCCCGAACAACATTTGAATGCCAGCATTCACAAACGGATTGCTGTCGTTGTTTTTCTTTTTCATCCAGATGCTGCCACCAGCCCACGCTACTACGGCACCGAACGTGAGAATAATACCAATGATATACCTGGCATTGGAAAATTCCGCCAGATGCTGACCGAAGATCATCACGATGCCGATCAGCCCGAGAATCACCCCGATAACGATCGGGATATTTGGCCGCTCATCTTTGCTGATGAAAAAATTGATCACGATGACCATGACCGGCATCATGGAGCAGATGAGTGCTGCAACACCACTCGGGATTTCCATCTCCGCGTAAGCGACAAGTCCGTTTCCAAGTGAAAGCATGAAGAATCCACCGATGGCCTGGCGGAAGAAATGCTCCTTTGAAGGCCATGCTGCTTTACCAACTGTGAACATAAATGCAAGCAGAATAAGACCGGCCGTTGTTTGGCGCAAAGCCGTGAACAAGAACGGTGGGAAATGCAGAACGGCAATGCGCAACGCCAGGTACGTTGTTCCCCAAATCAGGCACACTGCAGCAAGTCCAGCGTAGGCAATATACAGGCTTCTGTTATTCATCCGTCTCATTGTTTTAATGTGAACCTGGCAGCTGGAGCAAAAGTTCTTTGCTGCTTTCGCTAATAAAAATTCACTAACAAATCTTCCCGTTTATACGGACAAAAAACAGTTTCAGTTTTA
Organism: Chryseosolibacter sp.; assembly: GCA_036402075.1. GTDB lineage: Bacteria > Bacteroidota > Bacteroidia > Cytophagales > Cyclobacteriaceae > Chryseosolibacter. The sequence goes on from DASWTP010000142.1 coordinate 68,354, forward strand.
TCTATTTTAACCAGATCAGTTTGAGAACCTGGTGGACTCGGTCAAGGTGATGCATCGTAACAGATACTCATGGTCATTGTCACTTGGGCAGCGGGCTCGTCCACTGGTGATTGGATTTTCTTCTGGTGTGCGAATCCTGAATCGTTACACTGGGTGCTAGCACATTTTGAAGCGTGTCAGCGATTATAAGGCGTTTCATTGATCCAGTGAAAGCCGCGGCCCATAAGCAGGAAATCTTCCGGACGCGACTTCACTTTTCGCATTGTGATAAAAACCGAGTCGCGTTGCAGGAGGCCTTCAACACGAAAGTTTACAGAATCTTGCTGGGTGTAGTTTAATTTGTACTCGATCTCGCCCATAGAGAGCTTCATAAATTGTTTTGTGGTATCTATTTCTGTGCGATAGTACACCACGCTGTCGTTGAGATAACATATATGTGCATGGTTGAGTCCCTCGATGACAAGTTTCTTCCAGTGCAGGGTGTCGGTAATCAATGGGGGAATCGTGTCTGTTCCCAGTACAAAGGTTTCAGCTTTGTAAACACCCCACAGCTTAGGCTTGGGTACACTGTCGCCATATTGTTTTTCTGCCTGGATTCCCTGGATGATGGAGTTCACAAGCACATTGCCTATGATCGATGTTTTAAGCACAATCCGTGCAATATTAAGCTTCCTGTTTGCAGCATACGGATAGGCAATCTCCGGAAGAGAGATTTGTTTTCCCGAAAAAAAGAAAAGCACCAGCCTTCGAAGATCGCGTGAGAGCAAGAAGAAGCTCAAAACGAACAGCGCAGTCGACAGAATTTTTACAGGCACATCGTAGAAATAATTGATAGCCATTACGTTTGCTGCAGTCATCATACATAGAATTGCTCCGAATGTCATGGTTCTTCTAAAGAGCAGTAATCCTGCAGCCACTTCTGCGAATCCCATGAAGTAATTATAGCCTTTTGAAAATCCAAGAAAGGTCCAGGCAAGTCCCATGGGTGAGGATTCGCCATAGGGTTGCATTAACCGATAAAGATAAGGCTCGGGGAATTGCAACTTGAAGATCTTGACCATGCCATAGCCGATGAGCATAAGACCCACGTAAAACCTGACGATCACGGTCAGCCAGTAATACAACGTTGGATATCCTGCGCTTGAGCGATCGAGGATCGACCAGATGATCGTTGAGGCTGCTGCAACCACAAAACAGCAAAGCACGAGAATGTAATCGTAGGTGGTGTCGCCACTGCCGTAGGTGAAATGAACAATGTCGTATGGAAGGTGTAGCACATTTTTGCCGAGCCAGACCACAAAGGCATGCAGACCTTCGGTTGGATAGTGCATTAGAATTTCAAAAAAAGGAAACGCTCCGTTGTTTTCTACGATGATGAAGAGGATGAAGAAGACGAACAGGAAGCGGAAATTGACCTTCTCTGCCGTGGTCCAGGTGGCAGACTCCAGTGTGGATGGTTGCATAGGGGGTATTTTGGACTAAGATATCAATTTCGTTTGGCAGAAATACAACAATAGGGCGGCACAAAAAAAAGACAGTCCACCCGGGGGCGGACTGTCTTTCGTTTATTTACTGGGGGAGATTAGTCAGCGTTATACTTGTCCATCGACTTCGCCATTTTCGCGAGCGACTTTGGCAACTTTGCTTCCATATCTTTCAACAGGTTGTCAGATGCAGAGATGATCATTGGCATCACTTTCTTCACATCGGTGATGATACCTGCTACTGCGAGCACGCCTGTATCAGAGCTTGCACGTTCTTTCAGCTTGAAGATGCGCTTACCGTCTTTGTTGAAAATTTTAAGGTTTACATACGCGTAAACTTTTTTCTTCGCCATCGGGCCGATACCACCCGCATCATAAATATTGAAGTTGATGTAGGCGATCATCACGCCATCCACCCCTTGTCCAACAATTTCGAACGACTTCTTAATTGCTTCTGTATCATCAGCGATACCAAAGGCAGCGATTGGTGTGTACTTATCGGCAGGGGTTGTCGTCCAGTCTTCGTTCGCCCATCGTGTAAGTTGCTTCAAGTCAGTATAGCCAGGTGAGTTGACCACTTCTTCTTTGCTAAGAAATGCAAAGGGAAACTGGGGGATGAATTTTTCACGAATGGTTTGGTCGAATTTGTTTACGATTGGCTTCAGGTTGAAGGAAGTGTCCTTCATCAGCACCTCATAGATTTTCGTATCCATTGGGTTGTCGGAAAGGTTTCTATCTCCGAAAATTGAAATGATCGCTCCTTTTTGGATCTGAGCGGTGGCGGAGCTGACTACAACCATCAGCAAGAGCAGGGCTTTTACACTTTTCATTTGTTAAGGGTTTAAAGTAATGATATCGCGAAATAAGAGAATTATCTGGTAAGAAGACAGGAAATGCGCAGGTATATTGCCTTGAATGTTAAACATCGCCATAAAAACGTAGCGTGATTCATGTTGCAACATGCACATGGATTACTCTACTATAATTAGATCAAGATGTGCTAACAGGCCTTCAAGCCCATGTCTCGAAAATCTTGTCTTTTTGAGGCGATTTTTTGATGGATCAATCGTAAAACTGTGGGCGCTGCTGAGGTCAGCCTGATCCAGAATAGTGTCTTCAAAAGATGCATCTCTCAGATCACAGTTTCTAAATGTGCTTTTGGTGAGGTCGGCCTCCTGGAATTCCACTTCATGCAGCACGCATTCCTCAAACAGAGCTCCTTTTAATTTCAGACGGAAGAAAGAGGAAAGATTCAGCATGCATTTAACAAAGGCGAAAGACAATAACATGGTGCTGCAGGTATCGAATCGGGCACCAAGGATCTTGCAATCGGAAAATTTTACATCCCGGAAAGACGTTCCCTGAATTTTCACCATAGAAAGATCGCAAGCCGTAAATGAGCACGCTATGAAGACACATTTCGTAAGATCGCCATCTTTGAAATTGCAACTCCGAAACGTGCAGTTCTCATATTCGCCTGCCGGCAAACGCTCCGTGGAATAATCCCGGTTTTCGAATGAAAGATTTTCAAAATACGATGGTGACATTGCGTGAAGAATTCACTGGCAAGATAGAGAAAGTTCATCGCTGTTCATTCGGTTTTTGCCGTTGCGTTTTACACATCGTCAACGAACAATGCGCATAGGTTTTTCCAGCGATAGCAAAGGGTGTTTTGCAAAAAACGTTATTCAACGATAATACAAATCACTATATTGCAATTCTCAACCTATGCCACCAGCAGCACAAACCCCTCGCAGTCTTGCCCGGACTTTTATCCTGGGCTTGAGCTCGATTACCATCCTATTGTGTTGCTCCAAACCGGAAGTTCGCTTTCCATCTCCCATTGCGATCCGTGATCATTATTTCCAGGGCGATGTGCGGATCAGCTTCCTGCGAAACAAAGGTTTCAAAGTTTCACTCACCACGGATGGGCAACAAGTCGATCAGGTCGTGTTTCCATACGAAGCCTATCATTTTGATACTGCAGATGTTAATCATGACGGAAGTACTGATATCCTTCTCGGCCTGATTAAACCAACGGAGTTCGATCCCGTTCATAAAAAGCGCCTTTTCATCTTGCGCGTTGATCACGATCAGCTTCGCCCGTTGTGGCTGGGGTCGAAAGTCTGTCAGAATCTTATTTCCTTTAAAGCAAAATCCAACGGAATCATCCAAACCCTTGAGCAGACCAATAATGGAAACTATGCCGTGGGAGTCTATCAATGGGAGTCCTTTGGACTGACGCTCATCCACTATCGGATAAATGAAAAACCCTATCACGATGCAATCCAGATTTTTGAAAGTTAGCAGCCTCTTGGTAAGCTGCATAATGCTTGCCTGTGGCGGATCGGAAAAAAAGGTCGAGTCAACGGAGCAAACTACCGCACTTGAGCAAAATATTGCGTTTGTCGCTGCCGAAGACAAGGCATCGCTGGCTAAGTACTACTCGCTGGAGCACATCAAGGAATGGTACCCCGAACGAGTTCTTCCCCCGGTATTCGACTTCAACGTAGATCTTTCTGACAAGACAATTGTTGAACTGGCATTGCTGCGAAACGAGATTTTTGCGAGGAACGGATATTTATTTGAAGATGCAATGCTTCGCGGGTACTTCAACCAGTTCAAATGGTATCAGCCCATCTTTGATGTTCCGGAGTTTAAGGTTGAGCTGAATAAGCAAGAGCAGGAGTTTGTCTCAAAAGTGCTGGCCATGGAGAATCAACTTGCGGGACAGCGGTATATGAAGCAAGGCGAGTTTGAAGTGATTAATATGGATCACGTTCACAACCTGCAACAATTCAAGGGTATTGATGAGGAGCTGAAGCGTACATTGGCAAAAATCAATTTCAGCATTGTTCCTGCCAGTCACGCCCAGCTGTTTCATGTGTATGATCATAATCACTATCAATACGTCCCAAACTTTATTACCACTGACCTTTATCTGCAGGTGCTGCACAAACACCTGAGCTCGATCTTGCGAACCACCGAGGAAGAGAAACTTATCCCGCTTGTAACGGAACTGGTGGGCGGATTGGTGACGCAAGTGATTGCGTTCCGAAATAAAGCGACCGACCCTAAGCTTCAATCGGCCGCGCAATGGTCTGCCTCCTATCTCTCCATCGCATACGATCTGATTGCCGGGGCCACGCCTGACGCGTCATTCAGTGCAGAATCCAAAGAAGAAGTAGAAAAGATCCTTCACGCTACCGGGGTTGGTTCTGCTTTTCTTGATTTCAGGTACCTGCAGTATTCACAATTTACACCGCGCGGTAACTACACAAAAAGCAGAGAGCTTGAAAAGTACTTTCGGTGCATCAAGTGGTTGAACTCCGCACCTATAATGATTGACACCGATGAGCGTTTTCTTTCGGCTCTCGTGATCGCGGCCTTCATCAGGAATACACCAGCTGTCAGGAGCTCGTTCAATAGATTTAATGAAGCGATCAGGTTTATTGCTGGGGAAGAAGACAATGCTTCTATTGCCGGGCTCGTTAATCTGCTAACGCCTGAACAGGCAGCGAACCCCGCAATCTTGAATAATCCGGCAACGCTTGCTGAGCTGCGAAAGAAGCTTCAAGCCGTTAGCCACAATAAGATTAAACCGAAGGCTGCCGATGCAAAGACGACCGAATCATTAGACAGACCTTCTGTATTTTTTACAGCAGGACGCTACACGTTCGATGCCGAAATTCTAAGCAGGCTCGTGCATGTCCTTTCTCCAAACCCAAAGCGCCCTTTTCCAAAGGGGCTTGATGTGTTTGCTGCGCTCGGATCCTCCCACGCTAAAAAGATTTTACTTGAGGAGCTGAAAGAACAACGTTCTTGGCCGCAGTATCCGGATTCACTACAAACTATCACCCGGGAATTTTCGGACTTCGATGACTGGAACCAAACTATTTACAATAAAACATTTGACGCTGTTAACGCCCTGAATGTCCGTGGGGAGAGAGAGCCACGCTTTATGAAGACGGATGCATGGCGGAAGAAGAGCCTGAGCACCTCCCTTGCAGCGTGGGCAGAACTTAAGCATGACATGTTACTCTACGCGGAGCAGCCCTGGGCCGCGCAGGCCGGTCAGGGCGGTGGACCACCACCACCGATCCATCTCAGTTATGTCGAGCCGAACGTTGCGTTTTGGGAAAAATGCCTTGAGTTGCTTGCACTGCAGGAGGAAACACTGACACGCATGGAACTCATGACTGACAAAATCAAACAGAACTCTGAAAAGCTGAGAGGCCTTGCATCCATGCTTTTAAAGATCAGTCAAAAGGAGCTTGCGAACGAGCTAATTTCGGAGGAGGAGTTTCACGAACTAAGTTACATCGGAGGACGGGTCGAGTACCTCACGTTTGATATTCTCGATTCCGACCATCTTCCTGAACAAGAAAAAGAGGTCGCTGTGGTCGCGGATGTCTATAATAACAACGGTGTTTTTCTGGAGGAGGCTGTCGGCATGGTGGATGAGATTTATGTGGTGGCCGAGATTAATGGTAAACCATTCCTGACAAAGGGCGCGGTATTCAGCTATTTCGAGTTTACGAGTGATCAGCCGCTGACCGATGAAGCATGGCGAACACGGCTCAGTGATGGGCAACAACCGGAACGACCCGCCTGGATGAAGGAAATTGTGACGAAAGCATCTTCACTTGAATCAAAACCCAGTTATAGTTTCTAAGGCTATAACCAGGATCTTTCTGCGCTAATAACCCGGGTATGAATAAGAAAATCGACTGGTACAATCATCTGGTGGCATTCGTCAGCACACTGCTGGGAATTTTTATTGCATTTCAACTGGAAGACTGGAAAGATAATCGCAAGCAGGAACAGGCCCTGGCTGTGGCGCTTGATGCGATCAAAAAAGAAGTGCAGGCGAACGTAAAAATCTACCAGACTAATGTTGCCGCGCTGTCGGAATTTTTGGAATACCGGAAATTCTACGAGGAACACTCCGATGCGAAGGGGAATCTCATCACCAGCGAGAAAACGCTAAATCGAATAAGGGGTAATCATCCTAATCGCACCCGCGACCTGCGCGTGCTGCGAAAGCTAAACGATTCCATAAACGTTTACACGGGTGGCCGCCTTATCTATGATGTTCTCCCCGTAACGGGAATCAGCGCGGTGAATTGGAAGGCAGCCTCATCTTCCGGGTTACTTACCTCCCTCGATCATGAAAAGTTATCACAACTCACGGATATTTATGGCTGGATTGAACGCGACATGGGAATGGATGAGTCTGAGTATTTTTTTAACGCGATCGGTGTTTCAGAGTTTGACGACCTCAACCGTATCGTGGAGAATTACGAGAGGATTATGCGAAATACGAGCTTTAAGCTGGCGCGTATAGAGAAACCGATGGAGACGTTAGGGTGGTGGCCTGAATAAGTGGCGTCTGTCTTTTTGTTTTCATGGAGGACGACTTTACCACACCTCCAAGCAATAACGATTTTGCGGATTCTCACCATTCGAAGCACCGTCCAATGCACAAATTGCATGACAATGAATCTTATAGAATGCCTTATGGACTTCACACTAGATTAAACTTCCGCTTTCTTGCCCAACTTCTTTACTGGTTCAACACAACTGGTTATGGAGGTACAACCGAATCCCGGAAAGCATATTTTGATAGATGTTAATCATGAAACGTATGCACGTTACCCGGTTCGAACGCATGTTATCACGCGGGAAGATAATCTTCTCGATATCTGCTTTCGTTATACCGATGACAAACTTCAGGGAGCGGATCTGCTCTTTATCAGCGAACGAATTGTTGCCATCACCCAAGGGCGTGCGTTTCCCATATCAGCAATCACTGCGGGCTGGTTAGCGAAAACGCTTTCACGCTACGTTCACAAATCAAGGCATGGCATCGGGCTGGGGAGTCAGTGGACAATGCAGCTTGCAATTGATGAGGCTGGCCCCTTACGAATTCTTTTTGCTGCATCGCTTTCGGCCATCACAAAGCCTTTCGGAATGAGGGGAATTTTCTATCGTGTAGTCGGAAATAATATTAATGCGATTGATGGCCCCTGTGATAACACGATTCCACCGTACAATCGCTACGCGAAGCTTGGACCTGCCAAACCGAATGCGGTTGCACGCAGGTTGAAATCCGAACTGGGCGTGGACGTGGTGATTATTGATGCGAACGATCTTGGCGTGAATGTCTTAGGCCGTTCATCATCGCGGATTAGCAAAAAGCTGTGCGAGCAATTATTCCGGGATAATCCACTAGGGCAGTCGTTGCAACAGACGCCCTTGTGCATTGTCAGGAGAATTAGCTCCGCGGAGATTCACTAACCGTTATCCTCCATTTTGAAAAAGGCGTCTGGTGAAGTCAAAGATATTTGGTGAGCAAAAATCGATTGTGATCCTTGAATCCTTTGTTTCGGTAAAGCGCCAGGCCGCGCTCATTGTGTTTTTCTGCCTCGAGATGTAGAGCCTTAATCCCGAGTTGTCTGGCCTGTGCTGTAACGAAATCAATAGCTTGCTTGCCAATTCCTTTTCCCTGGAATTCCGGAAGAACAAAGAGTTCATCTACGAAGGCGTCTCGTCCTCTGAATTCAAAGCTGAACCCAAATCCAACAAATGTATAGCCCGCAGTTTTGTTGTTGAATTCGATCATCCACAACAGGCCAAAATGGTCGTTGGCCAAGAGCGCTTCGAGGTTTTCTATCCGTTCCCGCTGATCAAACGGATAACCGTCAATCGCGTTGAACTGCTCCATCATTGTGACGATCACAGGTATGTCCTGGCTGGCGAATTTCCGGAATGTAATCATGCAACAAGGTACTAATGAATCACGACAAGTAATTCTCGTGGCTTCAACTGTGTTCGGAGCCGTTGAGCGACAGCTTTTCAACCTCACCCGCAATAAACATACCGGTAGTCCGTTTTACTCTCAAACCTGACCTGATGACCCGCTCCAACCTCGCAGTTCTGCTCGCCTGCATTTCCATTGTATTGGTCGGTTGTGCCAAATCGCTTTCCTATGAAGGTGGACCTGTGATGAAGCAGAAGCACATTCACGAGACCTTCACACCTATCTTACAATTCCTGGAGGTAAAGCCTGGAATGCATTTTGCGGATGTGGGTGCTGGCAATGGCGCCTTGCCGATAATGATGTCCACGTTGATGAACGATGTGACAGTATATGTTCAGGATATTGACACCAAGGCGCTTACGCAACACAACCTCGATAAGATCATAGCACATTATTCAAGAAAGAGCAAGCAGGACCTGGCGGCAAAGAATCGTTATCGACTCGTCATTGGCGACTTACAGCATACCAACCTTCCTGACAGGCAGATCGATCTGATTTATTCAAATGCAACGATTCATGTCTTTGACTCACCAAACGAGATGCTCCAGGATATCCGCAAGAAACTAGCACCTGGTGGCCGGGTATTTTTCCGCGATAGCTTCCGAAATGACAATGGTGAAGGCGAATTCTGCTCGGATAAAACCTGCGCAAAACGACTACTGGCAATTTCTGAATTCCTTGAATTGATGGATAAAAATGGGTACAAGCTTGTAAAGCAATCTGCGAATATGAGTGGTTATCCGGTTTTTGGATTCGCGGTTGCCGAGTAGGGTCGTGGAAGGGTGTTTCATCTGGTGGTCGCTCGAAGGACAAATGATACTTGCAGGAAGTGCACTGCGTTTTGATTTCATTTCTTTTTTTATCTTGAGGACTACTATGAATGCCAGCTTCAAGATCCGAAACGCACACGGTGATGAATACCCCGCCATTGGAAAACTGATGGTGCACGCGTATTCGAATCTTGAAGGTTTTATTAAACCCCACGAGCATCCTCAGTATTACGAAATGCTCGCGAATGTCGGAGAACTGACAAAGAAACCTGGTACCGAGATCCTTGTGGCGATCGCGCCCGAAGGGTTGTTGGCGGGAGCAGTAGTCTATTTTAATGACATGCAGTATTACGCTTCTGGTGGAACTGCAACGATGGAAAAAAATTCGGCTGGTTTTAGATTGTTAGCCGTGGCAGATGAAGCGCGTGGGCAAGGTGTGGGGAAACTCTTGACGCTCGAATGTATTCGCAAAGCAAAGGACCATGGGTTGAGGCAAGTCATCATCCACACCACGCTGGCGATGAAAAACGCATGGAGCATGTATGAGCGCATTGGGTTTAAGCGGTCGGAAGACCTGGATTTCATGCAGGGCCAAATGAAAGTCTTCGGCTTTCGATACTCACTTTGATCAATGCCGTGGCATTTTTGTCGACTGATCATAACCTAACCAACTATAGAATGAAAACCCTCTCATTCCAGTTACTGACAATTGTGTCGCTGACGTGTATTCCTCACGTTCTACAGGCGCAAAAAGTTGAGACCCGCAAGACCGGGCAGAAAGTTTTTGTTGTTGATGGCCAGGCATCTCTTTTTGATACCCTTTCTGCAGAGGCGAAAGTTTATGGACTGTCCACCTTTTGGAAAGACGCAAGCTACAACTTTGTGTTTTTCGATCGGCTGAAAGTCAACTGGGACAGCGCATACTATGCAACCATCCCCAAAGTGCTGGCAGCGAAAAACATGTTTGAATATTGGCGCGTCCTTGATGATTTCGCAAAGCTGCTGAATGATGGTCATACCGGGATTTACCGGCCGGATTATTTCTGGAAAGATATGGGCAATCCACCGGTTATGACCACGAAGATCAACGACAGAAGGTATGTTACGCGAATTGATCAGACGCTTCTTGAAGAAATCCCGATCGGAAGCGAAGTGCTTAAGATCGATAATAAGTCATACGATGAGTATATCAAACTACACGGAACCCTTGTCGGATATAAGGGAACAACGATCAACTACACGTTCAGACGCCCGGACGGTACGGAGATAACAAAAACACTCACGAGGTATGCCGGCAAAGATCGTTCGGTGAAATACGTTCCAGCTCTTGCTCCCTGGAGAGATTTTTCGGTCTCCGATAAAAATGGATATGCCTATGTGAAAGTGAATACTTTTGAATTGGACAGCGTTGCCGTTAAATTCAGAAAGCACATCCCAATGATCAACCGATCAAAAGCATTAATCCTGGACATCCGCGACAACGGTGGCGGGAATACCAGCCACGCAATTAGTCTTGCCCAGCATCTTACGAACAAGTCTGTGATGACCGGCTCTTCATGGCGCACGCGCATCCATAAAGCAGCCAACAAAGCGTGGGCATCTTGGGACTCCGAAGAAGGAAACACAAATGAAAATTTGAATTATCTGCTGGGCAATGAATGGGAGATTCACCCAGGCCAGAAGATCAAGATTGCCAGGAATATCGACAAAGTTACGGTACCCATTATAATACTGATCGGAGAGCGTACTTTTTCTGCAGCTGAGGACTTCTTGATACTACTTGATGGTTCATCGAACATTAAGCTGATCGGACAAAACACAGGCGGAAGCTCGGGGCAACCGCTCTACCTTAACCTTGTGGGTGGATTGGCGGCCCGCATCTGCTCGAAGCGCGACACTTATCCAGACGGCCGCGACTTCATCGGCATTGGAATTAAACCGGACGTTTATGTGAAGCGGAATGAAATTGACTATCTGAAAGGGGTGGACACGGAATTAGAATTCGCACTTCATTATCTTAGTGTTTCAAAACATTGAAGTCCGGATGGTTGTAGCGCTGGCGCAGATAAAACCGCACATTGGAGATATTGAGAAAAATATCACACGGCACGTGGACTTTATTAAAGTAGCTACCGACCATCGTGCCCATCTTATTATTTTTCCTGAGTTATCACTAACAGGCTATGAGCCAAAGCTTGCCAATGCTTTGGCGATGAATCTGGCAGATTCACGATTGGAAATCTTCCAAGCCATGAGCGACCTCCATCATGTCACCATTGGTCTTGGTGTCCCGCTTCGTGTGCAGAATGGAGTTACCATTAGTCTAGTCCTGTTTTCACCTGCCCAGCCTCGCGTAAGGTATTCGAAGCATTTTTTGCACGCTGATGAAGTTCCGCATTTTGTTCCCGGAGACAATATCGCGCTGACCGTGAAGAATAAAAAAGTCGCGCTGGCGATCTGTTACGAACTCTCGGTTGACACGCATCGCGCGCTGGCGTTCAAAGACAACCCCGATCTGTACATCTCCAGTGTAGCTAAAACCCGAAGGGGAACCACTGCAGCATGTGAGGTGCTTTCGCGGACAGCAAAGAATTACGAAACAATTACCATGATGTGTAATAGTATCGGGATCCAGGATGGCGAAGAATGTACGGGTACAACATCTGCATGGAACAGCTGGGGCGATCTCATTGGTCAGTTGGACGAGCGCCATGAAGGCCTCTTGTTCATAGATTCCGACAAAGGAGTGGCAACAGATTTTTATTTCGAAAAATGAGTATGACTATTGAATATCGACCCCTTCAGGGGTTCACCATCAGCGGAAAGGAGTTGAACTGGGGTGATGATCGGGAAGTTGTCCGGAAGAAAGTGGCGATGCAGTATGAAGCCGATAATAACATCATTGATGTGTCAATCGCCTATAACGGTGATCACGCCAATGACATTCATGTAAAACGCGATCTATATAATTACTGGGAAAAAGACCTGAGTTTTCACCTCAACTATGATCTGAAGGAACAGCTAGAATCTGTTGAAATCCATTGTTGTGAAGCGGTGATCATAAAGGGTATGCGACTGGGCTTTGGCGAGGATGTAGCGAACGTAAGAAGACAATTGTCTGCCCTGACTGCCGAGGAACATGAAACCGCTCCGGGCGAATTCTTATTTCCCGGATTGAAAGCAACGATCTCAAGTGACGAGGCGATGGGTGGTGATGGTAACGGGCTGTCTTATTTCTATGCCGCCAGCAATATTGACCACTTGGTTGAAGACCTTACAGCTGACTGATCCGTGTCAAACAATTAACTTCTTTTAATAAGGAGAAACAAGTTCCCGTTTTGCATTCTTAAATTACTTACAAAAAGTTATCCTGATACGTCCAATTTCAGAACCTTCGATTGTCATGGGTGTGTAAATCACATTCAAACCTTAAATTTATTACTATGGATGAGTATGCATTAATTATGAGACATGAGGATGGGACCAAGGTCGCTTCCCCTGAGCAGATGCAGCAGTGGATGAAACAGACCATGGACTGGATAGGAGGAATTGCCGCACAGAACAAATTTGTCAGCGGTACGGGCCTGCCCTTCGCAGATGCTAAAATTGTCAATTCAAAGAAGATGGTAACCAATGGGCCCTTTGGGGATATTAAGGAGACCATTGGTGGACTTATCATCGTCCGTGCCACATCGGTTGAAGAAGCAGTTGAATTTGCTAAAGGATGTCCGGTGCTGATGGGAGACGGGAATACCGTGGAGGTAAGGAGAGTAGCGAAGGGCGATGGCGTGCACTAAGGACAGAAAAACAAATCTTAAGATCCAAATCCCGATAAGGTTGCCCATTTTTGATGACAGCCTTGCAACAGGGATTTGGACTTTTGCTGGTGCTTGACTTAAAAGTAAGAGATGATGTAGTACATGGATAACACCGCGCTGCTTCCTGGTTTGTTTCGGTCAGAATTCGGGAAAATTACTTCCGTGTTGTCGAAGTATTTCAGCCTTGAGAACATTGCTACCGCGGAGGATATTGCTAGCGAAACGTTTTTGCTGGCAATGGAAACATGGCCCTATAAAGGAATTCCGGAAAATCCGACTGCGTGGCTTTATACCGTAGCAAAGAACAAGGCTAAAAATTTCATCATTCGATCAAAAGTATTTCACGACAAAGTCGTTCACGATATTCTGATTGAGCAGCAGGAGCCAGAGGTTGGCGATGTTGATCTTTCGAACGAGAATATCCGCGATAGCCAGCTTCGCATGTTGTTTGCGCTTTGTCACCCGTCTATTGCGCCCGAAGCCCAGGTTGGCTTGTGTCTCCGCATTCTTTGCGGGTTCGGCATCGATGAGATCGCAACCGCCTTTCTTTCAAACAAAGACACGATCAATAAGCGGTTGATGCGTGCGAAAGAAAGACTGCGAAACAAGAACATCAACCTGGAAATGCCCGGGGACGATCAATTGGTCGGGCGTTTGGGAAGTGTGCTCACTACGCTCTATTTGTTATTTAGTGAAGGGTATTATTCGGAAACACAAGAACAAATCGTGCGGAAAGATCTCTGTGTAGACGCCATACGACTTACGCAGATGCTGGTGGACGATCCGCGCACAAATTTACCTGAGGTGAACGCCTTGCTCGCGCTGATGTACTTCCATGCTTCGCGATTGGAATCCCGCGTCAGTGCCAGCGGTGAAATCGTGTTGTATCATGACCAGGATGCTGCCTTGTGGAACAGGGAGTATATCTCGTTAGGGGCTTACCATCTTAAGCAAGCCTCACAAGGCCCTAGGCTATCAAAGTACCACCTGGAAGCAGGCATTGCCTATTGGCACACGGTGAAAGAAGACTCGCTGGACAAATGGGAGTCGGTTCTTCAGTTATATAACAGGCTGTTGCAAATTGAGTATTCGCCAGTGGCTGCATTAAATCGCACGTATGCGTTGTCAAAATGCCGAAGTGTGCAGGAGGCTATAGGTGAAGCGGAAAAACTGCGGCTGGAAAGCAATCCATATTATTTTTTGTTGCTGGGTGAGCTCTATAAGGACATCGACCATGAGAAGGCCAGACACCATTTGGAAAGCGCAAAAAAGATTTCAAAGTCGGTTGCTGAACGCAGGGTGATCGAGGAGAAGATGCGGAGTCTTGCGAGTCAACAGTAATGTTAGCATGTCATCCCGACTGGAAGATTTAAGTCACGGTTCGCAATTGCCCTTAGTGATTGTCGCAACTACCCTGTAATTTTCACTGGTTTGTTACTCATCTTTGGCTCCTGGATGTGCAGTTAAAAAAATATTATAGTATGCGAAAAATAACAGTTCTGTCGATGATTACGCTGGATGGCGTAATGCAAGCTCCTGGTGGACCTAAGGAAGATCGTTCGGGTGGTTTTAAGTATGGCGGGTGGATCGCTCCCTTCGATGACGATGAGTATAACAAGGTGGTAAATGATGAGCTTAAGCCCGCTGATTACCTGCTGGGTCGGAAGACATTCAAGATTTGGGAAAACTACTGGCCCAAGCATGCAGAAATTTGGCCCGGTATTAACGAAGGGACTAAATACGTTTTCTCCAAAACAGTTAAAAGGTCGCCCTGGAAGAAGACTGTTTTTCTTAAAACTGTTGCCGACATAAGGAAGATGAAAAAAACCAAAGGCAGTGATATTCAAGTGTGGGGGAGTAGCCAGCTGGTGCCCCTTCTTTTAAAAAATGATCTCGTGGACGAACTCAGGTTGAAGATTCATCCGCTGATTTTGGGAAAAGGAAAAAAAATATTCGGAAAGGGTGTCGTCCCTGCAACGTTTGAATTGACGGATACCACGTTGACACCAACCGGGGTCATCATTGCCATATACAAGCGTCCAGAGAATGCGAGGGACAGAAAAGTGAAGACCGGCAACGTGGCAGCGTGATGTTCGGAAACGTAGTCTTGCTATATTGATTATCTGAAATCCTGCAATGGTCTTAAAATGGAAAAGTTGGCTCGTGTCGGTCCTCCTCGCTTGCGGTGCCATAATTTTTTGTGCAACGGGCGCAGGTCGGCTGAGAAAAACGATTTGCCCTTTGACAGTGAATTATGGAAAACGGGCGACCTCCGTACAAAGGGCAAGATGACAGATAACATTCTCAACGACAGCTTGCTGATCGGCAAGACGAAAACCGAAATTCTTGATCTACTGGGAGAACCGGATCAGCAAACGGAGACACGCCTTCATTATACGGTGGACCCAGGGATCAAGTATATGGGTGAGCCTTGGACTTATTGGCTTTCGGTAGAGATGGATTCATTGAGCGGAAAAGTGAAAGGTGTGTGGCTGATGGATTGAATGAAGAAAAGATAATGCATATCTTGCTTCGCCAGCTGTATGTTCACTGATCTAAGAAACTTTTTCCTGAAATACGCGCCCTTTTCCAACTCCGAGCTGGATGAGATCACGGGCCGGTTTAAGTCGAAGCATATTAAGAGCAGCGATTTTCTTCTAACCCAGGGCGAGGTTTGCAAAGATCTTCTTTTCGTTCAAAAGGGATGTCTGCGTTTATACTATGTAAAAGACGAGATCGAAGTCTCGGTCTGGTTTTCTTTCGAGCACAGTTCAGCCATTGAAGTGTATAGCTTCATCAGTGGCCAGCCAACCAATTATTTTCTTCAGGCAATTGAAGACAGTGAAGTGTTATATATCAGTAAAAAAGAATTGGACCAGCTTTCTCTGTCGCAGCCTAAGATGCAGGTGATGATGAAGAATTTCTGGGAAGATGTACTGCTCAACCTGATCAGCCGGTTCACAGCGCTGCAGACAGACTCTGCAGAGAAACGATACCTCGACCTTCTGGCTAAACCGCCCTATATGAAAGCAATACCATTGAAGTATCTTGCTTCGTTCATCGGAGTTACCCCTACATCGCTCAGCCGTATCAGGCGACAAATCAAAAAACAGTAAGACCGGCTGGTGGAAAGAATATGATAAGAATAAGTTTCCTCTCCCCCTTGTAAGTTCCATTGCATTATGGGAAAATACTTTCGCGACATCAGTATTCACACCTACAATGGACAGGTTCTTCCGGAGGGGAAGACACAATGGGATTTCAATGTATCTGCCCACACCGTTCAGGATTTGTTTTATTACCTCATACCCCGGCCCATCGAGTTCAAGACAATCACTAAACTTAATATTCTCATCACTGACAAACTCGTTTTGCCGAAACAGTTTTCGGTTTTCCCA
>DASWTP010000143.1:0-9875 GCA_036402075.1 Chryseosolibacter sp.
TATTGATTGCCGTGAAGAGTCTGTTCTTCAGTAGATTTCTAAACCCGATCTTGAGATAATTCTTTAACATAGTGAATCCGTTTGCCAACCCAGGGCCAACCATCGTACCATTATCGTAAGTAACTGTAATCGAATCAATTGGGCCGTTCACTTCAAAGCATCATTGTTCCGCTATGAAACACTTTTGTGTATCATAGTGAAACAATTACCTTTAATAAAGATGCACAAAATTCAGGCGAAGATACTGGTTGTTGATGATGATGCGGATGTCCTTAATGCCGCCCGCGTGGTGTTGCGTCAGAAGTTTGAGACGGTCCAAACAGAAGAGAATCCGAACCGGTTGCAGTCGCTCTTAAAGCAAAGTGCATTTGATGTTATTTTGCTTGATATGAATTTTTCCGCAGGCCGACTATCGGGCAACGAAGGTCTCTTCTGGCTGCAGGAAATAATGAAATCAAATCCGGAGCAACAGGTGGTGATGATCACTGCGTATGGGGACATCAAGATTGCCGTTGAAGCCATGAAGTTTGGTGCGGCAGATTTCATTGTCAAGCCGTGGGAGAATGAAAAGCTCGAGGCAACGGTGCAGGCTGCGTATCAGCACGCTATCTCGAAGAAAGAGGTGAAGACGTTGAAGAAGCGTCAGGCAGACTTCAGCAAGCTTGCCAACGATGGATCCATTGAAGTTGTTGGTGATTCGCCAGCATTCAAAGAAACGCTGACACTGGTTGAGAAAGTAGCGCCCTCCGATGCGTCAATTCTTTTGCTTGGCGAGAACGGAACGGGCAAAGAATTGATCGCACGATTGATTCACAAACGCTCGGCACGGGCAAGTGAGCCGTTTGTCAAAGTTGATGCAGGCGCTTTGCCTGAGAATCTTTTCGAATCGGAGTTATTCGGTCATGTGAAAGGAGCTTTCACGGATGCCAGGGAAGATCGTACAGGCAGAATTGAACTAGCCCATCGCGGCACGTTGTTCCTTGACGAAATCGGAAATCTGCCGTTAAGCCTCCAGGTCAAGTTGCTTTCTGTTTTGCAAAACCGGGAAGTGGTTCCACTCGGCAGCACGATGCCCGTCCCCATTGATGTACGACTGATCACCGCTACCAATATCGACATTCACAACGCTGTGACTACTGGCAAATTTCGCGAAGACCTGCTCTATCGCATCAATACGGTAGAAGTCAATCTTCCGTCCTTGCGGGAACGTGTCGAAGACATCCCCGCACTTGCCAATCACTTCGCAGCGCTGTACGCATCAAAATACCGCAAGGGCGAAAAGAAGGTGTCCCCTGATGCCATCCGACATCTCCAAAACTATCCGTGGCCTGGAAATATTCGTGAATTGCAACACGCAATGGAGCGCGCTGTGATCATGAGCGACAAGCCTGAACTGACCAAAAATGATTTTGTCCTGGTGGTGCGGAAATCGTCTCCGAAGCAGGATGCTTTGAATCTTGACGATCTAGAACGAAACGCGATTGCTGCAGCCATAGACAAGCATAAAGGCAACCTCAGCAAAGTGGCAAAGGAATTAGGTGTCGGTCGCACTACGTTATACCGCAAGATGACAAAATACGGCCTGGCCAACCCGTCATGATTTACAGAAACTTCAGATTTGCAATTTTCATTCGGGTGTTCGCCATCGTAGCGCTTTCCGTAACACTTGCGTTTGTTGTCGTCAATAAACCGATGTTCTTCGTCCTGGCCGCGGGACTTGTGCTGCTGGTGGCAGTTATCGTCAACCTGATTCGATACATCGAAAAGACGAACAAAGATCTGACCCATTTCCTGCTGTCGATCCGACAGGGCGCGTATACGGAATCTTATACTTCCGGGAATCGCGGAAAGCAACACCAAGTTCTAAGCGATGCGCTTAATGAGATCGTAAGTGAATTCGCAAAGTTGAATGAGGAAAAAGAATTGCACTATCAATTTCTGAAAACGTTGAATGAAAACATCAACGTATCGATTCTAAGTTTTGATGAGAACGGTAATCTGTTAAGCATGAACCACGCTGCAAAGCGTCTGCTTGATCTTCCCTCCTTTTCAAAACTTGAGCATTTTTCAATGATCGATTCCGGCCTATATAAAGTCGTGACCGTACTCGAGCCCGAAATGCGTTCTGTAGTCCGGATTGTCATGCGCGAAGAAGTGTACCAGTTGAGCGTTCAGTTAAAAGAAATTGTCCTAAACGGAAAACCCGTTCGGATCTTTCTGCTTCAGAATATCCATAGTGAATTGGAGTCAAAGGAAATCGAAGCATGGCATCAACTCATCCGTGTTCTCACCCATGAGATGATGAACAGCGTAACACCAATCGCTTCCCTTTCCTCAGCGGTTGAAAACATTCTCCGCGATGAATCGGGAAAGCCGCGGGATTTCTCTTCGCTCAGCAAGGAAAATGTTGATGATATTCTGAGTAGTCTCGCTACCATTCAATCGCGAAGCAAAGGCTTGCTCAAGTTCATCACTTCATATAAAGAGTTTGCACGACCTATCGATGCACGCCTGGAATCTCATGACATCGTGAAGCTCGTTGAGCGGACAGTCACACTGCTTCAGCCGCAATTGGATGAACTCGATATTGAGCTGCACATGGAAGTTCCCTCTGGAAAATTATTCGCAAGTGCGGATGAATCGTTACTCGAGCAAGTGATCATCAACCTGTTGAGGAATGCTATGGATGCAGTCCCCCACGATGGAGCAGGAATGATCCGCATCGTCCTTGCAAAACGCAACCAACGAACCACCATCGTTATTTCTGACAATGGTCCTGGTATTGACGAAGAAGTGCTTCCCAGAATCTTCGTACCCTTCTTCACCACCAAACCTAAAGGCTCCGGTATTGGCTTGAGTCTCTCGCGGCAGATAATGAAACTTCACAACGGAACGATTAGGGTGCAGACTAGTGGGAAGGGAAGTGTGTTTGTTATTGAGTGGTGACGGGGGACATGTGTTAATGTGTTAAAGTGTTAATGTGTTAATGTCGAGGGTATGTTCTGATTGCGATACGCCCCTTTACCTTAACACCTTAGCACCTTAACACATTTTTTTTCAAAACAGCACATCCAACACCGGCTTCATCCGCTCAGGCAGGTCCTTTTCTCCCATCATGTCGCGCAGATCGATTTCAATGTTTTTGACGATGCTATAAATCGGCACATCATTGATCAATCCCTCGAACGGGTTTTCGCTGTAGTCGCCTGTGTATTCCATGAGCGAAAAGACCCACGACACAATGAGGTTGAACGGGAGCATCAGCCAGATCAGGTTTCCACCGTCAAGCTTCTCGAATTCGTTCAGCATCGCGAAGGGAAGCAGGTACGTGAAGATCAAAATGAAGATGTGACTCGAGGTGGAGTACTGCCGGGGAAGAGGTGTGTTCTTAATACGTTCCGTTGCGCCCTGCTCTGCATACATGTCAGTGATGAGCCGCTGCAGTTCTACGTGCTTATAATCATCGATCAGGTTTCGTTTTTTGAGATCAGCAATGTGGCGCGATTGTTTGTCGAGCAATTGCGTGGCAGCATTTCGCTTGGTCAACACCCATTCCAGCTCTTCCTTCGATAAATATTGGCTTGCATCTGCTTCGAAACTTGAGAAGTCAATTCGTTTTTGAAAATACCTGCGCTGTCTCTCACTTGCCGGAAGGTTGTGTTCCCAGCCAGTCCGTTGGCGCATAGCATGTTTCATGGCGTGAAGCCATGCAATGTGGCGATAAATGATGATCCGGATCTCCGCATCAAGCGCTTCTTTTGTAATCCCATCTGCAACAATAAACGATCGTGTGGCCGCACCGAAGGATCTGCTGATGTTTACAATACTTCCCCAAACTTTCCGCGCTTCCCACACGCGATCATACGATTGATTGTTCTTAAAACCGACATAGAATGCAACCGCAGTACCTATCAACGACACGGGAAGCCAAGGAATCGCTACCCATTTCCATTCGAGGTTTGTGTAAGTATAAAGTGCTAGAAGGCCGGTGAATAGTGACCACAAAACCATTCGCCAGGAAATGAAATAAAGAATCTGAAAGTTAAAGTATCGCTTGACGTACATGCCAGAGAAATTTTCATGAAAATATCAAGCGAAAGCTAATCATGCAACAGCGTTTATAAAAGTAATTGGCAGTTGGCAGTTGCAATTGGCAAGCATGGGCCACTTGTTTAACGTGCAGTGGGTGGTAGCAAAGGCGGCTATGCTTCGGTTTCGAGGTAACGCTTGGCCTGCATGGTGTAAAGGGCTTCGTACTTCCCTTGGATGGCCATCAGTGTACGATGCGAACCTTGCTCGATAATTTCGCCATGCTCCAACATCAGAATCTTATCGGCATTCTTGACTGTGCTGAAGCGGTGGGTGATCAGAATGACAGTTTTACCTTCCATGTGTTTCTCCAGTGCATTGAATATCTTTTCTTCCGTTACGGCATCGATTGAAGCTGTAGGTTCATCAAGAATTGTAATCATGGCGTTGCGATAAAACATGCGCGCTACAGCCATGCGTTGATGTTGCCCTTTCGACAGGTCAATTCCTCCTTTGAATTCCTTCCAGATCAACTGATCATAGTCGGTGATGAACTCATCTGCTCCTGAGTAAAGGGCTGCCTTTCTGACCTTGTCTTCATCAACCGAATCGCCAATTCTTCCGATACCGATCGATTCACGAATAGTAAGGTTATAAACTGGAAAATCCTGAAAGAGTATACCAATCGCACTCTGCCAGTCTTCCAGACTGATATCACGCAAGTCTTTCCCGTTCACGAGAATGACACCATCTGTTGGATCATAAACGCGGCAAAGTAATTTGATTAAGGTGGTCTTGCCGGCTCCGTTGATTCCCACAATGGCGACCTTCTCGCCCGGATTGATCGTGAAGGAAAGATTCTTCAAAACGTAGGGCAGATCCTTCTCCTCGCTCGGATATCGGAAGGAAACGTTCCTAAATTCTACCAACGGAGGTTTCGAAAAATGAATGCGTTCGGCATCTGGTTTGGAAACGATCTTTGGTTTCAAATCGAACAGTTCAAACCAACGAGCCGCGTACCGTGCAGCTTCCTCGGAAAATGAAATGGACTCCACATAACCATTGATCGTCTGATAAAAACGTGTGTAGGTATTAAACGCCAGCAGCAGACCTCCGACCGCGATCGAGCCTGCCAATGCTTCGCGTGTCATGAGCGCGATTGCAGCAAATAGAAACACGAGGTACCACAGGCTCAATGCACTGTAGGAAAGTGATTTCTTCTTCTCCGCTGCAGCCACTTTTGCATTATATGACGTTTTCTTTTCGCGGATCTGTTCTTTCAACCAAAACTTTAGCTTCAACAAAATCACATCAACCGCTTTCTGCAACTCTTCAAAATGGGAAATCCTGTTTCCGATAACGCGGTGATCATCCACTGCGAGGTAGCGGATGCGAAAAACCTCCATGCTGTATTTTTTATAGAAAAAGTATACGGGAAGCGCAGCCAGAACGGCAAACAGTACGAGCCATGCGTTAAGCGACCAAAGAATAAGCATGGAGGTGATAATCCCAGCGAAACTCGAGGCAGACGTAAAAAAGAAATCCTGCAGATTCATTACACTGCTGCTTCCCCACTCTTGTGCTCCCCGGAGCAACGTCTGGTAAGAATTGCTTTCGATCGTTCCGATGTCCAACGCCCCCTGCTTCTCGATTTTGTACATCTCGAGCTGAATGCTTTGTTGTTGGCGATACTTCACACGAATGTAACCCAGAATATTGCTCACAATTGTTGGAATGAGAAATGACAAGCCGAGGACAACCGAAGACCTGATGAGCGGATTGTAGTCGGTAAGGCCTTGCTTAATGCGGACTATCTCGTCAACAATATTTGAGAAGCTTGTGTATTGGAGATACACGATAGAGCCCATAAAAATATTGAGCAACATGATCGTGACGAACGCGACCCGATTCGTCTCCCAGGCAAATGCAATTGTCTTTAACGCTACGGAAAATATGTTTCTGGTTTTCATTTATGGGTTACTGTCAAGTTACGACACCCGACAGACAAATGGAAACACAGAAGCGATGCGAAATGGTTCCTGATTATTTTATCGAGCTTAACAATGTCTTGCGAGGATTTTACCGCAAATCGCAGATCCCGATCGTCTCGCATCGGGAGCCGCAACGGGATTTACATTTGCCTCAATTGTGCGGTGATGTGAATAAATTTTCGTGCGGCTTCACCTGGGCTACCACAGACTACGAACGCAACGCTATTCGTAGTCGCGCTGGCGCTTGGAGGGAGTTTCCAGCGAACTTTATAGTATTGGTCAAAAGGCTGTTTGGTACTGATAAATCTGGCTAACTAAAAGTTTTGCTGCAGAAGTCCAAGCGTTAGCGCGACTACATATCACTCCCGACATCGCTCCGCTCCTCAGGGATCTTCGAGTTGCGAACTTAAGTCAGGGCATAATCTTTCGAATCCCATACACGTTTTTTCCTGCATGCCATTCAGACGCACATTAAATCGAACGGTGCGCCTCCCGTGCGAGGCGATGGGGATCTGCGATTTGCGTTTAATGATATTCTCCGAGGACCGCCACATTTAAAGGCAAGTACAGCCAGGTTAACCTCTCACAGCCATCTGTTTAATTCGCTCGATCACCTGATCCCAGAGAGGCTCGTGTTCCTTCACGTACTTTTTGGAAAGTGGACCAGCTTTAATATTCAGCACCGTCTTGCCATTGACAGCCTTGATGTCGTACTCTTCTTTATAGGAATCTGGTCCGGGCTGCGGTGAACTAGCTCCATCGTCAAAGTAAGAGAAAAGCAATTTTGTGTTTTCAATTCGTTCGGTCACGATGCCACGGGCGCCAACTTGTCCGGTAGCGTCTTTCCAAACGATTGTAGAGCCTTTGCGGAAATCAGTCTCGACAGTGGTTCCGCCAGAAAAAGCTTCTGCCCATTTCGTCACCGCGTCAACGCTTACAAGGATCGGCCAGAGCTGCTCCGGTGAAACGTTGATCTCGATGCTCTTTATGATGTCTCCGACTTCGACATAATCGAGTAGCAGGATGCCGAGTATATCTGTCCATCCCTGAACGAAGTTTTGTTTTGCGAAATCCTTGTTCTGCGGGAATGTTTCAAGTCCTTCATGAGTGAGCCTTACTCTTGTTTTATCCTTGCCTTCTTCGAACAACTCCCACGTCACGAATGAATTACCCTCGAAACCCTCATAACGCCAACTGTGCTTTAATTTCTTCTGAGGGATTACTTCGACCACTTTGCACAAGTGAACGAATTTTCTTCCTTCGTTTTCGCCAACAAAGCTAAACTCAAATCCGACCACCGGCTTGAATTCCGATATGTCGAAGTACCACTGTTTCATGTCGTTCTTATCCGTGATCGCCTTCCACACTTTGGCAAGCGGAGCATTATATGCTCGCTCAAAAACAATTGGCTCGTTTTTCATCTGCTTTTCTTTTTAACGTTTTTGGATGATTT
Organism: Chryseosolibacter sp.; assembly: GCA_036402075.1. Classification (GTDB taxonomy): domain Bacteria; phylum Bacteroidota; class Bacteroidia; order Cytophagales; family Cyclobacteriaceae; genus Chryseosolibacter. The sequence continues at coordinate 7,474 of DASWTP010000143.1, forward strand.
TCTTTTTTTCGCTGGTCCTTGCTCCAGGAATTGTCCGAGGGCATCAAGCTTTTGCGTCCAGAATGTTTTGTATTGTTCAGTCCAGTCTGATACTTCCCGCAGGCCCTCCAACCTTGCAGAAAAATATTTCTCACGGCCTTCTTCGCGTGTTTCAACGAGTCCGCACTCAACTAGAATTCTAAGGTGCTTGGCAATGGCAGGACGACTTACGTCAAACTCGTTCACCACGCTAACCAGGTTGTGCGACTTGTTCGCCAGCAGGTGAATAATTTCCCTCCTGGTTGGGTCTGCTATCGCCTGGAATACGTCTCTTCTTGTGACCATCGTGTCGTTGTTGAACCAAATGTAAAAGGGAACCATATGGTTTCCAAATGATATTTACGTTTTTTTAAGAGACTGCCTCGTTCGTGCATTTACCGCTACGGCCGCAACGTAGTTTGTATCTGGCTCAATGGTGTGGTGCTTTGCATAAATTGGGTGTAGCTTGCTATGCGTGCCATAGACTAAGAGCGCCACGTGGGTTGTAGTCGCGCTGGCGCTTGGACGTAGTTTTCAGCGAACTTTATAGAATTGGCAGATGGTTTGGAAGTTGATGCGTCTTGCATTCCTGAAAAGTTCGGAAGGACGTAGTTCAAGCGTTAGCGCAACTACGTACCGCGTTGCGACCTTATGTCTGGGGAAACACTGTGAGACTCTCCACAACCAGCTTTGTTCTACAAGCGATCAGAAGCGGTTTAAATCAATTCGTTGCGCCTCCCGATACGAGACGATCGGGATCTGCGATTTGCGGTTAAATGCATTTTACTTTCGTCTTGACGCCCTGGCCGATGCTGGCATGCGGGTGAGGACATCGGGGTGATAGATTGTCTTCGCATTACGGATAACAATGTCCCTATTGAGTGACATCGGTTTTGTCTCTTGCTGCTGGAATAGTTCCATCTGGTCAGCATAGTGAGGGCTGCCTTTTCTATTTGATGCTCCGAAACAATTTACCGTTTCAATGGTCACGTCATCTTTAGAGAATTGGATCAATCCAATATAGCACTCTCCTACTGCACCTTTTACTCTGCCGTTGTCTGTGGGCACAGCATACATCGCAGCGAGGACGTCCGGTAAGCCAGGAAGGGGAATGGAAATATCATCGCGTTCAAGTCTTTGGTACTCACCGAGTGTTACGTTTGTTGTTCCGAAATGCTTCAAGAGGTAGTTCTTCACAACAAGCAACGTCTGTGCGCAATCCTCCTCAGTCATGTACTTAAAGTTTGGATTCTGCTTGTAACGCTCGGCAACGTTATAGAAGAAAACACCAAACACTGCAGCCCCATGATTGTCGATCGTTGCTTTACGGTCCCATTTCTTCAATGCAGAGATAAGATCGGCTACCTGCGGATATTGGTTTTCATCCAAGATGAATAGCGCATTAACATCCACCGGAAAAGCCAATGAATCAGGAAGCTGGAGATCATACTTGATGCGTTTGAAATCGCTATAGCTGACTCGCTCCATTCCTTTTAAGAGTTCCATCGCTCTCAAGCTGCGATTGTTGTCATGGGTTTCGTAGCCCATCAATGAATCGTAGTTGGATGCTTTGATGTTGTCGACAGCCGCAGTTGCGTTGAACGGTGAATGGTTTGCATTATACACGTAGCCACTTGCTGGATTTAGAACTTGTGGTAACGCTTCAATAGGATGAAATTTCGTCCATAGGGTCTTTGTCGTATTGCCAGGCAAAGTCGACTTCCAGTTAAAACCTTTTTCGCGAATGGGAAGTCGGCCATTACTCAAATAGTAAATTGTATCATAACGGTCGCCATACACGACATTATAGCCAGGCAACGCTTCCATCTTCAATGCCTTCCTGAATCCCGAAAAGTTGCTGGCTTTGTTCATCCAAAACCATTGTTCCAGTCCTCTGATATCCATTAGGCCAGCGGTCCGGATTGAAAACGTACCGCGCTCTGTTACAACGGTTGGTCCATAGATGCTCCAGTAAGACTTCTTCTTCATATGGAGGTTGAATCCCGGCACCTTAACTTTTAACTTGACGATATCTTCTTTCAGTGTAAGCCATTTTCCATCGACCTTGTACTGAAGTTTATTATCCGGATTTACTTCGAGTTGATAGATGTCCAGCTTATCGGGATGATTGACCGTATGTGTCCACGCCAGGTTTTCATTCACCCCGGTGAAGATTACGGGGGATCCTGGGAACAACGCGCCAACAATGTTCCATCCTTGTTCACTGGATAAATGTGCTTCGTACCACGCGACCTGACCCTCCAGTGGATGATGGGTGTTGATGGCGAGATAGACTTTGCCATCTGCTGTCTTTTTTGAATTGAAGGCAAATGCATTCGACCCCTGCGGTGTGTCAAAAGCGTTTGGTGCTTTAGGCTCCTGGC
>DASWTP010000144.1:0-5671 GCA_036402075.1 Chryseosolibacter sp.
CATGAGGTTCGTCTGATAGCCTATGGGAGTCATGAAGTCACCTGAGGCGGCAAAGGCGATCGCCACGAAAAAAGGCGTGTAAGCAAGGTTCATTTGTTGTGCTATCGACATAGCAACCGGGAACACAATGGAGACAGCAGCGGCATTAGTGATCAGGGCGGTGAGAATTATTGTCACGAAAAACAAAGCGGTCATGACAGCAACAGGTCCGAATGCTTTGCCTGAATTGATGAGGACTTTGGCGATGACGTCAGCGGTGCCTGATTTTTCAAGCGCCACACCAATGGCGAGCGAACAAACCAGGATCATGAGAAGACTCAGATCGAGTTCTCGCCTGATTTCTGTAAGATTCATCACACCAAAAAAGACGAGCACGGCAAGGATCACAAGACAAACATGGAAAAGCGGAAGCAGTCCCACCACCCCGGCAATTAAAAGTCCGAAGCAAACTATGCCGAGAATGGTAGTCACTGGCGATTTTTTCTCCTTCAGCTTCTTGGGAACGGACAAAAAGAAGAGATCATTTTCGTGATTTCCGTTCGAACGTTTATCGTTCGACAGAAGCAGCAGGAAGTCACCGGCTGAAATCTGCATCTCCCCCACTTTGCCTGCCACACGTTTTCCATTTCGATGGATGGCGATAATCGATGCGTCAAACTTCTTGCGGAAATCGGAGTCCTTGATCCGCATGCCTACGAGAGCCGAATTTGCCGGAATGACTGCCTCAACAAAATTGAATTGCTCTTCAGATTCAAGTTCAGTTTCCTTTGGGATAGTCAGGCCGTTGTCTTCGCGGATCAGCTTGTAAATCGATTCTGTATTTCCGGAAAAGAAAAGGGCATCACCAGCTTCAAGTTCCTCTTCGGGAGACACTGGCGAAATCACCCTGTCGTCACGAATGATTTCCACAAGGAACACGTCTTGCAAATTCCGAAGCCCGGCCTCTTTCACGGTTTTCCCGATGAGCTTCGATGATGGCGTGATCTCTGTTTCAACGATGTATTCTTTCAAGTTTTCCCGGAGGGCATCGATCTCGTTTGGATTCGATGGCAAAAGGTGATAACCGATGAAGTAGAGATAAATTCCTCCACCGACTGACACAAGCACGCCCAGGAAAAAGAAATCTTTAAAACCAAGCAACGGAAGCTCGTATTCCGCTATCAACCCATTCAGCACCAGGTTTGTCGATGTTCCGATCACGGTGATCATCCCGGCAAGGATCGTGGCAAACGAAAGAGGGATCAAGAACTTCGAGGCCGGATTTCCCGTGCGTTGTGCCCAATCTTTTACATAGGGAATCATGAAGGCGACAATGGGCGTGTTGTTGAGGAACGGTGACACCGTTGAGGTAAAAGCCATCATCCTAAGAAGAAATTGCCGCGGTTTCAATTTCGGATTAAACAACCGCGTGAACAGGCCCGCCCCGTATATTGCCCGAATGCCAGCCGTCACGACAACCAGCAGGAAGATTAGGATGATCTGCTGGTTGGACAGGCCGCGAAGCAATTCCACAGGCGTGAGAATACCACCCAGCAGCAGCGCAATGGCAGCAATGAAAAAGGTGAGTGATGGATTAAACCATTCCCGATAAAGCGCGAGCACCAGAAAAATGACGACAGCGAAAACGTAATACTGTCCGAATGTTAAGTCCACCTACTCTGTAGAAATTAAGGACTAAAGGTAAATGAAAGCGGTGAATCTGTAAAATCTGGGTAGGGAAAGGGTGTGCAAACGGTTGAAACTGGGAGGCCAGGTGACCAGGGATGCCAGGTGGCCGGGATGCCAGTTAGCTCCAGGTACATGTTGCAAGTTCCAGGTTGCAGGTTGCTGGCCGGACTGCGTCAAAGATTGTCTTCAACCCACTGAATGAACTTGTTGATTTTCTTGCTTAGCACTATGTACTCCGCGGTAAGTTTTCTGAAACGAACTTCGTCTTTCCAGGAACCCGTGTAAAACAAAAAGTCGAGATGAACACAAGTTTCATCACACTCAGAATGGCTATAGAGCAAGTATTTCACATAGTCATTTTTGTACCGTCTGCGGCCATAGCCCTCAACTATCATTGATGTGACTGACTTAGAGCAACGCCTTGCCTGAGAACCTTCTTCATACATTTCGAATTTAGGGAGCGTGAGGGTGACCTTGTGGACTTCCAGCGCTAATCGCCTTGATTCCTGGTAGATCTCTAAATCTCTATAACTATTCATGGCCTAGTTGTTACACCTTCCTAGCATCTTTGGTGTAAATCAACTCCACGACTGGCAAGCTGCAATTGCTCAACCTGAAACTTGTAACCTGTATCCAGCCACAATCAACGTCAGCCTCTCCAGCATGACAACTGCTAAACCTAGTACCCTCTTCCCAACTCCCACGCTTTCTTCGCCATCACGAGAAAGTCTTCCATCTGGTGAAGTGGAATCATGTTGGGGCCATCGCTGAGTGCTTTGTCAGGGTTGGGGTGTGTTTCGATGAAGAAGCCGTCTATGCCTGCTGCGCCTGCAGCCCGTGCGAGGAACGGTGCAAACTCGCGTTGACCTCCCGAAGATCCACCTTTGCCTCCCGGCTGTTGTACGGAGTGCGTTACATCAAAGATTACGGGAGCAAATTGACGCATAATCGGAAGGGACCGCATGTCAACTACGAGTGTATGATAACCAAAGCTCGCCCCGCGTTCAGTCAGGAACACATTATCGTTACCCTCACCACGAACTTTATCCACGGCATATTTCATGTCTTCCGGTGCCATGAATTGCCCTTTCTTTATTTTTACAACCTTACCGGTACGCGCAGCGGCTTTCAATAAGTCTGTCTGACGGCATAAAAATGCAGGAATCTGGAGGACATCTACAACCGCTGCAGCTTCAGCACACTGATATGACTCATGCACATCAGTCACAATCGGAACGTTCAGTTCTTTTTTTACACGAGCCAGGATCTCCAAGCCGCCTTCGCGTGAAGGGCCACGATACGATCCGGCAGAGGTCCGGTTTGCCTTGTCAAACGAAGATTTGAATATGTAGTCTATGTCCAACCTTTTGCAGATCTCTTTTACTTTCGTTCCCGTTTCGATACAGATGTCGTAACTCTCGGCAGCGCAGGGCCCGGCAAACAAGATCATTTTATTCTTCCCGGTCTTGATCGAAGAACCGATGCTTACTTCTTTGGTATATTTTTCCATTTCTGATTATCCCTTAATAATATTTTCAAAAAGCCCTTTCGCGGTAAGCACCAGGTCACCGACCTCCCGGAGCACACCAGAGCCTCCTTTAGCATAGGTCACGAGGTCTACTTGTTCTTTCAGGTAGTCGAATGTGTCGGCCGGACAAACGCTGAAACCCACCTGGCGAAACACGGGGAGGTCGTTAATGTCGTCACCGATGAAAACGACTTCTTTGCTTTTGAGTTTATAATGCTTCAGTAATTTCTCGAAGACCATGGCCTTGTCAACAATTCCCTGGTGGCAAAAGTCTACCTTCAGTTCGGCACACCTTCGTGTGACGGCTGCCGACTCGCGACCGGAAATCGCCCCGGTTATGATGCCAGCTTTTTTCAGATAGCTGATGATCAGCCCATCTTTCACATTGAATGTCTTAATCTCACGACCGGTGTCATCGTAAATGATGCGGCCGTCTGTAAGCACACCGTCAACATCGAAAAAGATCGCTTTAACGACTGAGGCTTTCCGGATCTGTTCTTTACTGTATCTTGGCAAAACGATGATTTAAAGCTTGTTACCTGAAAAATTGAGTCTATTTTGGCGAAAATTAGGAAAAGCTTTTTACTTTATTAAACCTAAACCCTGAGCCTGTAATGAAAGTTGTAAAGTTTTCAGTGTCCCTGTTGTTCACGCTTGCACTAATTCTGCTGCTTAATAACGGATGGACGATCAAAAACATTCCCATACCTCCTCTCGGCAAATTCCTGGATCCCTTTCATGGCTTTTGGCAAAACATAGAAAAAGAGGGCCAGACATTTGACGAGCAGTTAGACATCCCTGGCCTGAAAGCACCGGTCACGGTAGTCTTCGACAGCCTAATGATTCCACACATCTTCGCGCAAAACGATGACGATCTTTACCTGGCGCAAGGTTACATCACGGCATACCATCGCTTGTGGCAAATGGAATTTCAAACCCACGCTGCCGCGGGACGCGTATCCGAGATTATCGACAGCGAAGCGGTGCTGAATTTTGATCGCTCCCAGCGCAGGCTCGGCATGGCTTACGGTGCAAAAAGAGCTTTGAAGTTCATGGAGTCAGACACGGTCATTAATCATTGTGTGACCAAGTACACAGAGGGCATCAACCGATACATTGAATCACTTGACTATGCGGATCTTCCCTTCGAATACAAACTTCTCGATTACGAGCCAGAGGCATGGACTCCTTTCAAATGCGCACTGCAATCGAAGAACCTTTCCAAAACGCTGAACATTGGCGACAAGGATATAGAAATGACCAACGCCCTTGCGTTGTTTGGAAAAGACGTTGTCGACTTGCTTTACCCAGACAACGAGGAACCAGGCGACCCCATTGTGGACAATCCGGGCGGATGGAATTTTAAACCAATCAGCCTCGACACAGTAGCTCTCGCCATGCCTGCGGAATTAATCAACCTGAAGAAACTGCCGGGGCCAGATCCCACCACGGGCAGTAATAACTGGGCCGTGGCCGGGAGCAAAACCGCTACGGGCGCACCCATGCTTAGTGGCGATCCGCATTTAACGTTGAGCTTGCCATCCATTTGGTATGCCATCCAACTTAACGCACCTGGAATAAATTCCATGGGTGTATCGCTGCCAGGAGCTCCGGGAATCATCATCGGGTTTAACGACTCGATTGCCTGGTCAATGACTAACGCGCAGCGTGATCTTGTGGACTGGTATAAAATTCAGTTTGAAGACAAGCGCAAAGACAAATACATGCTCGATGGAAAATGGATCCCAACGGAAAAAGTTGTTGAAGCGATAAAGGTAAAAGGCAAGCCCGTCTATTACGACACTGTGTATTATACCTATTGGGGACCTGTTACCTACGATGAAACGTTTCAAAGTGAAAGCAACCTGAATGGATATTCATTCCGCTGGATTGCGCATGAGCAAACAGAGGAAGTGCTGGCACTCTACAAGCTGAACCGTGCTAAGAATCACAGCGACTACATGGACGCACTGAATCATTTCGGTTCGCCAGCTCAAAATTTTGTGTTTGCTTCGGTGTCCGGTGACATTGCGATGCGGATTCAGGGAAAGTTTCCCGTGCGAAGAAAAGAGGAAGGAAAATTTGTGCTTGACGGAAACAAGAGCAGCAACGGCTGGCAGGCCTTCATTCCGAATGAGCAAAACGTTGCCTACAAAAATCCATCGCGCGGATTTGTGAGCTCCGCCAATCAATACCCGGTTGATAAAACGTATCCCTATTACATTACAGCCACCAGCTATGAAGCGTACCGGAACCGCAGAATAAATGAGGTGCTGGCAAAAACGAACAGCATAAAAGTTCAGGACCTGATGAAGCTGCAACTTGACAATTACAACCTCAAGGCTGCGGAAAGTCTGCCCTATTTTTTAAGTCAGCTTGATTCAACTAACCTGCAAGGCGAAGAACTAACCGCATTCGTGACACTTAAGAATTGGGACTTCTTTAATAACGCAGAATCAGTTGGCGCAAGTTACT
>DASWTP010000145.1:0-13723 GCA_036402075.1 Chryseosolibacter sp.
AGCGGCAATGATCAACATCGCACCCTGAATCTTTCCAGAAGCTTCAGGCTGACGAGCCATACCTTCCATTGCAGAGCCACCAATTTTACCGATACCGATACCTGCGCCAATTGCAGCAAGACCAGCACCAATACCAGCTCCGAGGATTGCATAGCTGATGTCTAACAAAATTGCTAATAACATAACTTTTTATGTGTGTTAAGTGAAACAAACCCTTCATTTCATAGAAGGGGTATCTTTAATTAACCGCAGTCCAATTTGTTATTTGGAATTTGGTTATTGGTTATTTTTCCTAGTGGTGATCATCATGTCCATGGTCCGCGATCGCCATACCGATGTAGAGCGAAGAGAACAACGTGAACACGTATGCCTGAATCCCTGCAACAAGCAACTCGATCAAGCTGATGAACAAAATCATAATTGAGGAGCCTGCTCCGATCCACACGCTGTGGAAAATGAACGCAAGGCAGATCAAGCTCAAAATCACAATGTGACCTGCGGTAATCGCTACAAACAAACGAACCATCAATGAGATCGGCTTGGTGAAAATACCAATGATCTCAACCGGGAGAATGATAATCCGCAAAGGAAGGGGAACACCAGGCGTCCAGAAAATGTGCGACCAGTACCCTTTGTTTCCGTTGATGTTCGTAATGATAAATGTCAGGATAGCAAGAACGAAGGTCACGGCAATATTTCCCGTAAGGTTGGCTGCACCCGGCAGGAGACCAAGCAGGTTTCCAAAAAGGATAAAGAAAAACAGCGTCAGCATGTACGGCAGAAACTTCTCATAGCGGGGTCCGATGTTAGGCTTCACCACTTCATCCCTCACGAAAAGAATGATTGGCTCCATAAAGGACTGAAGTCCGCTTGGCGCTTTACCCGCATTCTTGCGATATGCTTTTCCAACGGCTGAAAACACCAGGAGCAAAAGTGCGGCATTGATAAAGAGCATCGCCACGTTCTTGGTGATCGACAGGTCGAATACTTTGTGGTGTGTTCCAGCGAGGTAGATCTTATTATGCTGCAGGCTGTACCCCTTGTAGTCTACGATGTTGTGGTGTTCGTCATAAAAATTCTTCGATGAGAACACATCGAGTCCTTTTTCAGATGAATAAACGATGACCGGAAGGAAAATTGTGCCGTAATGCCCATCCCAGAGATGCCAAACGTGGTCGTCCATCACGTGATGAAGAATTACTTCACTGGCGTTAAACTTTTCCGATGGGTCAGACGCTTCATCCGAAGCGTTGGCAGTCACCGAAAAAAGGCCTGCGAAAAGCAGGGTCAATAAAAGAGAAAAACGGCTTATTTTATTGAAGAATGCGGTCATTTAGGCTGTTTCCCAGGTTTTAAAAATCCGACCGCAAAGGTATTAATTATGCTTCCAGAAAAAAATGTTTTAAAAACTTTTTGGGACTCATTTTAAGACGGTTTCTGACCCGAGATTTTACGGTATAGAAAGCCGATTTCGAGGGCCGTGAACAAGAAATAGGTGGCCATAAAAAACACCACATTTCCTACGGCAGAGGGCTTATCGTTCGAAATCATTACAAAGCAAAATACCAGGTAGGCCAACAGTTTGACGGCCATGGTCAGCAGGTAAAGCTGGACAAAAAAGCCTGGCTTTTCAGCCGTGTAGAGGTAGAAGAAAACCAGCGCGGTGCTGAAGGTCAGAAATATCAACGTTTGAATAAAGAAGCTTGGCCGTTGGAAATAGCCTTGAACCGCGCCATAAGAGACCACCGCCCAGACAACTGCGGCAACAACCAGGAGAGCTAAGAGAAAACGTAACACTAAGGGCGATTGATTGATCGATAAACCTGATACATAACGCCAGCAAAGCCGAGAAGCCCCAACAGGATCATAAATAAAGGAAGCTTCATATCCAGCCACTGGTCGATCCGTGAACCAATCCAGCCGCAAACGAAGATTGCGCCAAGCAACTGGACGGCCAGGCCGCTGTATTTGAGATAACTGTTATATTGATTTCGCTTCCTGGGGGGCTGATGAGAGGGATCTTGAGATACCGCCATTTTCTGTGATTTTAATTTCCTTCACTGCCGCACCCATCTTGCAAGTTCCGTTAAAAACTGCGCCCGGTTCAACCACCAGTTTGCCGGTAGAAATGTCCCCGTTTACAACCGCTGTGGCTTTTAGCACAAGAAGCTCAGCGATCTCGATCTTGCCTTTCACTTCACCTTCGATGTCCGCGTTCTGAGAGGTGATGTTGCCATTAATCTGTGAGGACGGCCCAATCGCTATCTTTGATTTTGATTTAACATTTCCGGTAATTTTGCCTTCAATGCGGATATTACCATACGTCTCTACGTTACCTTCCAGAAAGGTTCCTTTTCCTATGGTGTTGCTTGAATTGCTGATCTCTTCAGCCACACGTTTTTCTTCTTTCGATGCGAACATAGTTGTTTAGTTTAAAAAGTGACGAATTCTTCCGGATTCAGCGAACTTCCGTTGTACCACAATTCAAAATGCAAATGGGGTCCGCTGGTCATTTCTCCACTGTTGCCAACGATAGAGATTATCTCGCCTGCGTTCACAAATGTACCAAGTTTTTTATAAAGTTCGGCATTATGCTTATAGATGGAAATGAGGTTGGCGCTATGCTGGATCATCAATACATAGCCGAAATCCTGTGTCCACGAAGAGAAGACAACTGTACCATCGGCAATGCATTTCACAGGCTCATTCGTCTTGGCCACCACATCAACTCCAAAATGGCCCTTCTTCGCATTGTAATGGTCAGACACGAATCCACTGATCGGTGAGAAGAAAAACGCCTCTTGAAGTTCACGGTTGCTGACCTTCGTCAGCGTGACACCCGAAATGTCATTCATCTCAAACTCCTTTCTAAACAGTGAATCGCTCTGCTCCAGGTGAAGGTTTGACGGCCCCCGAAGCGGCTGTGATTCGTTTCGAAGAATTTCAGCCGGATCCTTGAAGTCGCTGGTGTCACCGCTGAGAACACGCTGAAAGTTTGCAATGAACCTGTCCTTGCGGTCTACCTCCTGGGCCAGCGAGTCTACTTTTAATGCAAGGCCATATAACTGCTGGTTCAAAACCATCTGTTCGTATTTTGGATCGAACCACTTTTCGAGTACCGTTTCTACTAACAAGAGACTGATTACAAGGAAAAGAATGAAGATTAACACCGAGAAAAGAATGATCTTTGAGTACGTGAAGGCAACGCTCGTTTTTTCCGCGAAGTTTTCCTCGTTTCGAATGATCATTTGATAACGAGTGGTCAGCCAGCTGGACAGCGTCTTTTTCGGTCTCATTGTATATTCGTTAGGTATTTCCAGCGATCAAAAAAGTATTTCGTGACGATTCTCCACGAACCCCGCTGGCGTTTCGAAATATTCCGTTTTTTTGTAAAATTAGATATTCTGCCTGATTAAAATATTGAATGTAGGATTTTTACGTTTTCTAGCAATACGGGGCCCTTTGAGAAACTTCGCACTTAATACTGTTCTTTTACTTTCTGTCTGGCTGGTTTCGTGTTCTTCCGAGCGCAACACCTGGACCAGCAAAGCCTATCATAATACAACGGCTCACTTCAACGGATATTACTATGCGAACGAGGAGATTCGCAAAATCGAAAAAACAATTTTAGACGCACAGGTAGACGACTACAATCGGATCCTGCGCCTCTTCCCGACCTTCGATACGGCTATGGCCAAGGGCTACGACAAAGAGGTCCAGGAAGCCGTCAAGATGGCCTCGCTTGCTATCCAGCGGCATCCCAACAGCAAGTGGGTGGATGATGCCTACATTCTTGTTGGGAAGGCGCGCCACTATAGCCTTGACTGGGGAAACGCGATTCAAACGTTCAAGCACGTCAACTCGAAAAGCAAAAACAAAGATGCCCGTCACCTGGCAATCATAAACCTGGTCCGCACGTATGTTGAACACAAAGAATACAACAACGCGCAGGCAGCGATCGATTACCTCGCCAAAGCCAAGCTCAGCAAGGTGAACCAGAAAAAATATTTACTGGAAAAGGCATATTACTACCAGGAGCTTAAAGATTACGACAATATGGTGCGGAATCTCTCAGCTGCCGATCCGCTTCTGAAAAAGAAGGATCATCGCGGAAGGATCTATTTCATTCTCGGCCAGGTATACCAGGAACTCGGCTTTGAGGCTGAAGCATTCAACTACTATAAAAAGTGCCTTTCTACCAATCCGGAATACGAAGTTGATTTCTATGCGCGTCTTTACATGGCGCAGGTAACGGAGATCTCACGCAGCCGCGACATTAACAGCGCCCGAAAATCATTTCGGAAACTGTTGAAAGACTCCAAGAATAAGGAGTTCCACGACAAGATCTATTATGAGATGGGTGTGTTTGAACTGAAGCAAAAAAATCTAAATGAGGCAATCACTAACTTTAAAGAGTCAGTGAAGCGCGGCACTAACACACGCATCGATGGTGAAGCTTTTTTGCGCCTTGGTGAAATCTACTACGACACGCTGAAGAACTATCGTCTTTCGCAGGCGTATTATGACAGTGCAATCTCTTCCCTGCCACAGGACTACGAGAATTATGCTGCAATCAAAACCCGACAGGAGATTCTCAACGAGTTTGTAACGCACCTCAACACCATTGAGTGGCAAGACAGCCTATTGCGTTTGTCGGAAATGGATACGGCTGCAATTCGTGCGAGCGTAAAGGCCATCGTAGAGGCACGTGAAAAAGAAGAGGCTGCCCGCGCTAAAAAGAAAAAACGTTCGAACCGCGTTGAGATTTCCGCCCAGGATAATTCGTCCATGTTCAATACCTCAGAGAGTGCCTCGGAGTCTGTCGATTGGTATTTTGGAAATCCGTCAGCCATGGCAATCGGTCAAACTGAATTTGCGCGTGTGTGGGGAAATATTAAACTCGAAGACAACTGGCGCAGATCCTCTCGCGAAAGTGCACCAATTTCCAGCCAGGCAGCCGTGCCGTCCGATACCGTTTCCGTCTCTAAATCTGACGCGGGAAGCTCCAGTAAGGGTGAAGACCCGGTAGCCACAGAATATAACCAATTGGTGCAGCAGATTCCGCGGACGGCAGAAGAAAAACAAGCCGCCCTTGATAAAATCGAAGAGGCTTATGTAAAGCTCGGTGATATCTACTACTTCAAGCTGAAGGAAAACCAAAACGCGACCCAGACGTATACGAGGTTGCTAAAACGTTTCCCGGAAACATCGCACGAGCCGGAAGTTCTTTATACGTTATACCTCATCCATAAGGATAGCGCACAGGCGGAGGCCGAAAAATATGCCGATTTGCTGAAGGCCAAGTACCCGCAGTCTACGTTTGCCAAAATTCTTATCAACCCAGACTATCTTCATGAGTCGGGCCTGGCGGTCGAGAAACAGAAACAGTTGTATAAAACAGCTTACGAGCGATTCCAGGCCAAAGACTATGTTGCAGCTGCCACCACGATCCAGGAAGGTCTGGCCTTGGGCGAAACTTCATTTTCACCAAACCTGAAATTGCTCCAGGTGCTCATCACGGGGGAAACGGAAGACATTGCCAAATATCAATTCTCCCTTGAGCAATTCATCAAAGAGAACGAAACGAACGCCTTGGCCAACTATGCAAAAAAACTGCTTGAGACATCGCGGCAGTTTCAGCAGGCTGAGGAAAAGCGCAGAGGCATTCAATACGTTCCCTCGTTCGATGAGCCACATTACTTTGTAATCGTTCATCGCAGGAAAGATAAAATCGAGAGCCTCGTAACTTCCTCGCTGGAGGCATTCAATACCAGGAATTTTCAGAATCTGACCCTAAAAACAAGTAACTTGATCTTAAATGACGAATACGGCATCACTTTCGTTGCTGACCTCGCTGGAAAAAGTGCAGCCGTGGAATATTTCAAATCATTCATCGAAAAGCGATCCTCTATTCCAACGCTGGGCAACTATAATTTCCATAATTTTGTAATTACGAAAGACAACTTCAACATTTTTTACCGAACTAAAGGCCTTGATGAGTACCTCCAATTCTTCGAAAAAAACTACCAAACGCAAACTCAGTAATGTGTTCCTGATTCAAAGGAACTGGTTGCGGAAGACTGTAAAAGCGCTTTGGATCCTCTTCTTCGCGTTCCTGATCGGATTTCCACTGTATATCCTTGCTGTCCAGTCTGATTTCCTCGGGCTGTTTGGTGAAATGCCCAGCCTTAAGGCCATCGAGAATCCAGAAAACGACTTGTCGTCAGAATTGATTTCAGCAGATGGCGTGTCGCTCGGAAAATATTTTACACTGAACCGCAGCCAGGTGACGTACGACCAGCTTTCACCGCACCTGGTGAACACACTTTTATATTCAGAAGACCACCGTTTTTACGAGCACTCGGGAATGGACTTCTGGGCTTACATCCGCGTTGCCTGGGGATTGATGACATTCAACTCGGCCGGTGGTGGCAGCACGATCACGCAGCAGCTTGCTAAAAACCTTTTCACGCAGAATGCCGAATTAAATCTCGATGGCTCGATTGCGAAACTTGGCCGCTATCCCAAGCGGATCGTTCAAAAAACCAAAGAATGGATCATCTCGGTAAATCTGGAAAAGAATTTTACTAAAGAGGAGATCATCGCTATGTACCTGAACACCGCACCGTTCGGGCACAACACCTATGGAATTAAAGTGGCGTCTGAGACTTACTTCAACAAGGGACCCGACAGCCTCAACATCCAGGAATCGGCCGTGCTCGTGGGTATGCTTCAGGCGATCACACGCTTTAACCCTGTCTCTAATCCGAAGAACTCGTTGTCAAAACGGAACGAAGTGCTGGCGAAGCTTTACAAACATAAATACATTACCAGCCGTGAAGCTTACGACTCAATCCGTAATCTTCCCATCGAACTCGATTATAAGGCCCAGGATCACAACGAAGGTCTGGCCACGTATTTTCGAAACGTGATGCGAAATTACCTGATGGCCTGGTGTAAAGAGCACGGCTACGACCTGTGGGAATCCGGCCTCAAGATCTACACAACGATCGATAGTCGCATGCAGAAATTTGCCGAGGATGCTATGGTCGAACATATGGCAAAACTGCAGGCGGAATTCGATGCGCAGTGGAAACTGCGGGGCACTAATCCGTGGACGGACCCCGACACCCGCCAGGAGATCAAAGGATTCCTGCAACGAAAAATAAAGACAACCCCCGTTTATAAAGAACTGGTTGAACGCTATGGCGAGAATTCCGACTCGGTTAACATCGTGTTGAATATGAAAAGGCCGATGCGCGTCTTTTCCTACAAAGGTGAAAAGGATACCGTGTTCAGTTTTATGGACTCGTTGAAATACTACAACTGGTTCCTCCAGGCCGGTATGATGTCGATGGATCCCGAAACAGGTGCAATCAAAGCCTGGGTTGGAGGCGTGAACTACGAACATTTCCAATTCGACCACGTCAAGCAAGGCACACGACAGGCGGGTTCCACTTTTAAACCTTTTGTTTACGGAAAGGCGATTGAGGAAGGCTTCTCTCCATGTTTCGAATTGTATGACATCTCACCAACGATTAAAGTATCAGGCACAACGTGGAATCCGAAGAACTCGCAGGAACCATACTTTGGGTCAGGGCAAAAGGTGAGCTTGCGCCAGGCGATGGCTCAATCATTAAACTCGGTTACCGCCCAACTAATAGCTAAACTAGGACCTAACAACGTTGTAAACTTTGCGCGCAACCTCGGAATCAAGAGTCCACTCGATCCGGTGATGTCAATTGCGCTCGGCACCAGTGACGTGACCTTGTACGAAATGGTGGCTGCGTATTGCAGTTTTGTAAACCTCGGAATTTATGTCGAGCCGTATTACATCACCCGCATTGAGGATAAGAACGGAAACGTGCTCGAAAACTTTGTACCGAAAACCAAGCAGGCGATGGACGAGAAGACGGCTTACAAAATGGTTTACATGCTACAAGGCGGTGTTGAACTTGAAGGGGGAACTTCGCGAGGTCTCAGCCATGTTCTAAAAGTTGACAATGAGATCGGAGGAAAGACAGGTACCACAGACGATGCGTCTGATGGATGGTATATGGGGATTACACACAACCTTGTATCCGGAGTTTGGGTGGGTGGCGATTCGAGGAACATTCATTTCCCAACGTGGTCGTTTGGCGCGGGCTCAAAAAGTGCACGACCAATCTGGGATAAATACATGGTGAAAGTCTACGAGACGCCCGAAGTCGGTTACGGTAAAGGAAAATTCAAGCGCCCAGTCTCCGGCCTGGATATGACATTGGATTGTAATCAATATGCATCATCCGACTCAACGCAAGTTGAAGACCAGCACGAGATGACTTTCGATGATAACTGATGTTGTGAATCATTATCTCAACAACGGGCGGAGCCTAATTAAGACCGCTACAAACTAAGTTTTTACTACACGAATTATGGCCGAAATCAAGGAGGCTATTCAACGCTTACCAGATTTGCCTGGTGTTTATCGCTTCTACGATGCTGATAATGAACTGATCTACGTTGGAAAAGCGAAGAACATCAAGAAGAGGGTGAGCAGCTATTTTTCGAAAAGTGTAGGCATCAATCGTAAAACCCTTAGGCTCGTGGCGGAAATCCGTAATATAGAATATACGGTTTCTGATTCTGAATTTGACGCGCTGTTGATGGAGAACAACTTCATCAAGCAAAACCAGCCGAAGTACAATATCCTGCTGAAGGATGACAAAACGTTTCCATACATCTGTATAATCAACGAACGTTTTCCGCGGATCTACTATACCCGCAAATACGATCCTGCACAGGGTGAATACTTCGGACCGTATTCGAGCGTGTCGGCCATGAAGAACGTATTGGATCTCATTCACAAGTTGTACTCCATCCGCACGTGCAGCCTGCAGCTAACACAAGCAAACATTGAACAAAATAAATTCAAGGCGTGTCTTGAGTTTCACATCGGCAACTGCAAGGCACCGTGCATTGCGAATCAATCTGAAGAGGCATACCTGGAAGAAATAGAGCAAGCACGCAACATTCTGAAAGGCAATGTGAGCATTGTCTATCAATACTTCCGCAAAGGAATGCAGGAAGCTTCCGCGAAAATGGAGTTTGAAAAAGCACAACGATATCTCGAGCGCCTCAATACGCTCGAACGATTCCAGACAAAGTCACTGGTCGTAAATCGCGATCTCACCGACACCGATGTGCTCACCATCTCCAGCATTCCCGAATACGCGTATGTAAACTACATTCAAATAAAGGAAGGCGCCATTGTTTATTCCAAAACCGTAGAGATCAAAAAGAAGCTTGACGAAACAGACGAGGAGATCGTCAGTTTTGCGGCCGCTGAGCTTCGCGTTGGCAACAACCCGGTAGTGTTGAGCAACGTGCCTATAACCTTCCTGGATGATGAAGTTGAGAACATTATTCCAAAGATCGGAGACAAGCGCAAACTCATCAGTCTGTCAATTAAGAACGCGCTTGAGCTTCGAAAAGAAAAAGAGATCCTGCGGGAAGGAAAGAAGTCGAAACAAATGGAGACACTTTCCATCCTACAGAAGGACCTCCGGCTTCCATCGCTTCCGCTGATTATCGAGTGCTTTGATAACTCAAACTTCCAGGGTACTACACCCGTAGCTTCGATGGTAAGGTTTCAGAATGGCAAGCCCGACAAGAAAGGATATCGCCATTTTAACATAAAAACAGTAGAGGGGCCCGATGATTTCGCCTCAATGAAAGAAATTGTCGGACGCAGGTACAGGCGGATCCTGGATGAAGCAGGCGAATTACCAAGCCTGATCCTTATCGATGGAGGCAAAGGACAGCTCAGTCATGCATGCGAAGCCTTAAGAGAACTTGACCTCTACGGAAAAATTCCGATTGTTGGCATCGCGAAAAAGCTGGAAGAGATTTATTACCCTGAAGATCCCATTCCGCTGCACATCAATAAAAAATCTCCAGGCTTACTCCTGCTACAGTATGTACGAGATGAAGCACACCGTTTTGCGATAACATTTCATAGGCAGAAACGGAGTAAGGCAACCATTAAGACAGGGCTCGAAGATTTCAAGGGGATCGGCAAAAACACGGCTGATAAACTGTTGAGACATTTTAAATCTGTCAAGAAAATTAAGGAAGCATCGTTTGAAGAAATTGCTTCTGTTGTTGGAAACAAGAAAGCGGAGATTGTGAAGGGAAGGACTCTTTCCACAGGGCAACAAAATCCGTTGGACCCCACGGGGAGTTTGTAGTTTGTTATTTGTAGTTGTTCTTGCGAATTGCGGATCAACTACAAACAACAGACGACAAACTATAAACCGCAAACTTCGCAAAAACAAAAAGAGAGGCTTTCGACCTCTCTTTCTTGATATGCTTTCAGGAATTAGAACTCCCAAAGGTTATGTTCTTTTTCCATCATTTTGATCTCTTCCCACTCGCCTGCCCAAACAGCTTCCCTGTATGGTCTGCCGTTAGCCAGGTAAATGTCGGTCAACGATTCGTTATCCGGGTTCTGCACTTTGTTGATTGGTCCCCAGAACAAGCGCAGCAAGAATGCATCAGCAAAGTTCTTGTTTTGAGCTGTATTCTGTCGGTTGAACCAAACAGCCTTCTTAGGATGCGCGCGGAAAATCTTCTCAACGTCTTTGTACTTCAGCCAGCCCAGTGACTTGTTGAAACCGGTTTGAGAGTTCTTCGAGCCAGGAATAACAAGTTCAATTGCCTGGATGTCGTAGTATACTCTTGATCTTCTTCTATCGAAGATCACGTCTTCCATCAACGTAAGGTTGCTGACATCGCTCGCCAGGAAGTTCAGTGCCTTTCCTTCAGATGTAGAAGCCCAGTTGTCGGTAGCCGTTTCAGGGTTTGAACCTTTGCTATCGTTAAGTGCGCGGTAGTTCTTACCGTTATACGTCACGATATCATCAGTGTAAAAGTCCTGTGTAGGGTTCCATACCGGGTACTCCTGAGATTGCTGTTGCTCAAGACCTTTCATGAAATCATCCTTGCTCATCTTGGTCGTCAATGAATCGCTGGTATAAACATCAACGAGCTCTCCGGAAATAATGGCATCCATCAGCAGTTTGCTGATCTCACCATTTTTGGAAAAGAAGCCCTTGTTCTGTTTCTCAGCGAGGTCAATGGATCTCCACAAACGCACTTTATAGTGCTGCTCATAGAGGGGAATAGGGTTAATCGAGTTTGGATTATACTGTTCCTCCATCTCCTCCTGGAAGGCCTGACTCACCTCAGTAGACTCCACTTCAGCCTGAGCAAAGGCCAGCGTTGATGCTACCGAGAAAAGACCTGCAAAGAATACTTTCATTTTCATTCTTCAATTAATTAATAGCAACCTGAATTACACCATTAGAACCTTTAATGGCAACCTTCTCTTCTTTATCAGTGAATGTCTTACGGATCGCATCTTTCACCACGAACGTCACACGGTATCCCGGTTTCGCCTGGTTTTGCCAAGCACCCAGATCAGGAGCTCCGTTCTGTGCGCGCATCTGCGCTGCCGGTGTAGGACCGCTACCCATAATCACTTCCATTTCCTTAATGTTATAGCGAGCATCTTTCGGAACTTCTTCTTTGAAGTTTTCGTCTGGCTCAACTACAATTCTCAGCTGACGCAACTGGTTAGCTTTGATACCGGCTCTTAGGTCTACCGGGGTATTTCCGAGCATCGCTACGAAGCGTGGCTCCGGGATATTCTTAGCCTCAAAAGGCTGCGTGCCGATCAGTGTACCACCGTTGCTTACACCCACCGTAAACTTACGCTGAGATGGGATGATAATCACTTTTCCCGGCTTGTCGCCTTTTCTTACTTCAGCACCTGTTGGTGAGAAGCTAGGATTGTAATTTGTTCCAAGCGCTGGTACTTCAATAGTAACGTTGTTTCCGCAGTTCATGTATAGCGTAGGAGCATTTCCTGTAGTCACTTTGATAGTTGGCTGTGCAACTTTGTACTGGATAATTTCAGTCAAGGTTGTATCAGGAAGCTTAATCTCGGTCTTGTAAGACTTTGTAGCGAAACCATCTTTATCATAGCCACCGCCTGAAGCGACAAACTTGATCTTACCCATCTTTACACCAGTTGGGTCATCAAAAAGCTGAAGCTTCTGGCCATCC
Source organism: Chryseosolibacter sp. (assembly GCA_036402075.1). Classification (GTDB taxonomy): domain Bacteria; phylum Bacteroidota; class Bacteroidia; order Cytophagales; family Cyclobacteriaceae; genus Chryseosolibacter. The sequence continues at coordinate 12,109 of DASWTP010000145.1, forward strand.
TTATACATTTCAGGTACAAAAGCTGAAGAAGAAGCGGAGATGAAAAGGTCGGCTTCATACGTTGCACCAGCTGCCACGATGGATTCTTTCGCGCGCACCATGGGTACGATGTTATCAAAGCTTACTTTACCAACACCAGCATCTTTCAACAATTTGTCGAGTGCCTTCGCTTCATATTCCAGCACTTCAGTCTGGATCTGGGTCACAGAAGCAAGCGCTGCAATTACGGGTGTGTTTTCAAACGTAAAAGTCAGGAAGTTCTTGTTTGCGTGATCCTCATCTTTTGCAAAAACCGGGATATCCTTAGGAGCTTTTGCCAGAATTGGCAGTTGCTCTGCAGTCATTCCAGTAAGCGCTCTTAGCTGAGCTACGTAGTCATTCAACAGTTTTTCATAGGCAACACCTTCTGGTTGTGACATCATCATGGTAGCCACTTTTGAGCTGTGGTCATTGATAAGTTTTTCATCAACCTCCTGGGTGCCTGAAAGGTCCTTCATTTTCACTTTCAAAGCATCGATGCTGGCCATTGTGCTGGTTGTAAGTTGACGCACTTTTTCAGCGTTCTCACGAGCACGGATCACATCAGGGCGTGGGCTTTTTCCAGCCTCCTTAACGATCTCCTGAAGCGCAGCAGCGTTTTTCTTTGTAGTATCAACTGAGAGTTCCTCCAACGTTTCGTAAATAATCGCAAACTTTTCGAGTACTGCGTTACTTACCTGCAAGGCAAGAAGCGCGGTGAGTACCAAGTACATCATCCCGATCATCTTTTGCCTGGGTGTTTCCTTACCGCCTGCCATATTCGTTTAGTATTAGAATATTCGTTTTTAAGAAAATCAATCCAAATTATTTCGCGTTACCACGCATAGCAGTGAGCATGCTGCCATAGACGTTGTTAAGCGCTGTAAGATTGTCGGTAAGTTTACCAAGTTCTGAAGTGAACTTCGTAGTGTTCTCACCAACCTTCGAAAGACCATTCATTGCACCAGTCAGGCTTTCGTAGAACTTGTTCATATTCTTCACGTGGCTATCAGCATCCTTCAACTCCATTTCATAAACTGAGTTAAGGGCCGCAAGATTCTTCGTTACTTTCTGAACCTGGCTGTGGTATTCGCCAGCGTCCTTAGAAGCCTCTGACATGGATCCAACCGCTTTGATGGCTACATCATAAGACTTGTTCATTTCAGTCAATGCTTTAGAAGCAGTCTGAACATTCTTTGCATACTCGTTAGTAGCAACAGCAGCATCAGAAAGTGTATTCATTTTCTTTGCTGACTCTGCAAGGTTGTTCAAGCCTTTGCCAAGGCTATCCAACAATTCTGGACCGATCTTAGCTTTTTCAAGCGACACGTCAAGTTGCTGAGTAAGCGATGCTGTTGGCTTATTGGAAATGCGAGGAGCTGCAGCAGGTCCTTCGTATTCGTCAGCCAATTCCGGATATACTTTTGCCCAATCAACTTCATTGTGAGGCGGTTCGAATGCGCTCAAGAAGAAAATTCCAGCTTCAACAGAAAGACCAATCATCAACATTTCATCCGCACCTGGCATGTGCAGAATCTTGAACAACGCACCAATAATCACGACTGCAGCACCAATACCGTAAACTTTCGGCATGATG
>DASWTP010000146.1:0-40245 GCA_036402075.1 Chryseosolibacter sp.
TCGCATTGATCGTTGGAATAAGTTCTGGAACGAAAGGAGAGCACGGGTCACCGCTGATGTACGTGAGTCAGGAACACGCCTGGGCTTTTCGGAGAAGGTATTTCAAAACTTTGATCATCTTTTGACCAGGGAATATCAGGAGGCCGATTCAGCAGTGTTCAGCCCATTCCGCAAATTATTTTTTGATAATCACATGATCGAAAAGGATGGGGTCTCGACTGTGATCACGCTCGTCAATATCGCTTCTGACAAGAAAGCCAATGTTGTTGCGCAGCTTGAGCTTGCCGGCATTCATGCATTTGACAGGCAGATGGTCACCAACCTTTTTGTTGAATATGTCCACGAAGACTTCAACTTTATTGTGACGTTTACCGGGTTCATTGTATTTGCTGCATTGCTGCTCATGTATGGAAGGATTGAGTTAACGCTGATCACGTTTGTTCCGATGCTGATCACATGGATCTGGATTCTCGGAATCATGGCACTATTGGGCATTGAATTCAATATCGTTAACGTGATGGTATCTACGTTCATTTTTGGATTGGGAGACGACTACAGCATCTTTACGGTGGATGGATTACTCACACAATACCAGTTCGGGAAGAAGAACCTGGCCTCGATTCGCACTTCTATTCTGCTCTCTGCATTAACAACTATTTCCGGCCTAGGTGTGCTCATCTTTGCAGAACATCCTGCATTGCGATCAATTGCATGGATCTCGATCATTGGAATTGTTTCCGTATTCTTTATGTCACAGACCCTTCAGCCATTCCTGTTCCGCTGGCTGGTTACCAACAGGACTTCTCGAGGTCTGGCACCGATGACCGCGTTAGGAATAGGCAAGACGATTTTTACATATGGATTTTTTGTGATCGGGTCATTCTTGCTCACCATTGTAGGACTGGTGTTGAAACTAATTCCGTTTGGAAAGCGAAACGTAAGACTTTTGTATCACTCACTGCTGAGTTTTTACACACGATTACTCGTTACGCTGGCTCCTCAGCTAAAGGTAAAGATGGTGGGGTTCAATAACGAAATTTTTGCCCGATCATCCGTTATCATCGCGAATCACACTTCGTTTCTCGATATCCTCCTTACCACCATGCTTCATCCTAAACTCATCCTGCTGACCAACAAATGGGTTTGGAATTCACCTGTGTTCGGTGGCGTGGTACGGCTTGCCGACTACTATCCAGTGATGGAGGGCGCGGAGGATAGCATCGACCGGGTGAAAGATCGCGTGAAGGAAGGATACTCCATCGTTGTTTTCCCTGAGGGCACGCGCACCTCCGATGGAAAGATGAAACGCTTTCACAAAGGCGCGTTCTATATGGCGGAAGTCTTAGGTCTTCCCATCCAGCCTTTGATAATCCACGGTGCAGACGATTCCATTCCGAAGGGCACTATCTATCTTAACTCCGGCTACATCACCCTCAAGTTTCTTCCACCGATTGAGCCAGGTGATCGCACGTGGGGAGCAACCTACTCCGAAAGAACAAAGACCATTGGTAAATATTTTCGCAGCGAATACGAAAAGCTCACTGCGCTCGAAGAATCCCCGGCATATTTCCAATACCGCTTGTTTTCAAACTACCTCTACAAAGGTCCCGTCCTGGAGTGGTATATGAGAATTAAGGTGGCTCTCGAAGGAAATTACAGGCAGTTTCATGAGCTCGTGCCTGCCCAGGGAAAGATCCTTGATCTCGGCTGTGGGTATGGATTTCTCTGTTACATGCTGGCATTCTTATCGGAGGAACGAACCGTAATGGGCATCGACTACGATGATGAGAAAATTGAGACAGCAAAGCATTGTTACTCGAGAAGTGAACGCATTGAGTTTGCCGTTGGGGATGTGACCAGTTTTCCGCTCGCCACATACGATGCGATTATTATTGCAGACGTGCTGCACTACCTAACACCTGAAGCTCAACAGTTAACAATCACAAGGGCAGTGAACGCCCTCAGCCCTGGAGGACAGCTCATCATCCGGGATGGAAACGCAGAGCTGACGGAAAGGCACCAGGGAACCCAGCTCACAGAAATGTTTTCCGTGAAAATCCTGAAATTCAATAAGTCGACCAATGCGCTTCATTTCCTGAGGGCCAGCGAGGTCAAACAAATTGCCGCTACACTCAATTGTTCGGTTGAAATAATTGACGATACAAAGTTTACGTCAAATGTTATTTTTGTGGTTCGGAAACAAAATGAAAGTTAATAATCTTCCTCTCCATGCATGATGTTGTGATCATCGGTAGCGGCCTGGGCGGCCTGGCGTGTGGAGCTATCCTTGCCCGGGAAGGGAAAAGCGTCTGCGTGCTGGAAAAAAATAAGCAGATCGGGGGGACCCTTCAAACGTTTGTTCGCAAGCGCGTGATCTTCGACTCGGGTGTCCATTACGTGGGTGGGCTTGACGAAGGGCAGAACCTTAATAAACTCTTTAAGTTTCTTGGAATCATGCACAAAATGAAGCTTCAAAAGCTCGATGAAGACTGCTTTGATGCCATCCTGTTCAAAGACGATCCCAAAATCTACCGGTATGCCCAGGGTTATGAAAATTTCATTGCTACCCTCGTAAGCGATTTCCCCGAAGAGGAAGAAGGAATCCGGAAATACTGTGATGGCATTCGGGACGTGTGCAGCAGGTTTCCGCTTTACAACCTGAGAAGCGGTGATTACTTCGATAAGGTCAATGTACTCGAGATTGATACCCAGACTTTCCTTGAGTCGATCACTTCAAATAAAAAGCTTCAGAATGTGTTGGCCGGAACCAGCTTGCTCTATGCGGGTGAGCCCTATAAAACCCCATTTTACATTCATGCGCTGGTGATTAACAGTTATATTGAAAGCTCGTGGCGCTTTGTGGATGGTGGTTCTCAAATTGCAATTGCACTAACCCGCGAAATTTTGAGCCGCGGTGGGACGGTTGTGAAGCATGCCAAAGTTACACGGCTGGTGGAGGAGAACGGTGAAGTGACGCACGCGTTGACTGATGACGGCAAGCGGTACGATGGCAAGCTTTTCATTTCCAACGTTCATCCTACCAAAACGCTCGAGTTGCTGCAAACGGATATGATCAAGAAAGCGTTTCGTAATCGCATCAACAGTCTTCAGAATTCCATCTCTACATTTTTTGTTAACGTTGTTCTGAAGAAGAATACGTTGCCTTACCTTAATCATAATTACTACTATTTCGATGAAGCCGATGCCTGGAGTGTATTGAACTATACGGATGAAACCTGGCCGCGGGGATACGCAATGTACTACGCCACTAATTCGCGCAACGAAAAATTTGCCGATGGTGTAACCATTATGACGTATATGAAATACGAAGAAGTGAAGCAGTGGGAGCATACCTTCAATACTGTTACCAATGAAATCAGCCGCGGAGCGAGCTACGAAGCTTTTAAGAAGGAACGGGCGGAGCGCTTGTTCAGGCTGGTGGAGCAACGGTTCCCGGGCTTTACGGACGCGGTTGAGTCATATTATGCCGCAACGCCTTTATCGGTGCGTGACTATATTGGAACAGATGATGGGTCACTGTATGGCGTTATCAAAGATTATAAGGAGCCGATGCGAACGTTTATTTCGCCCCGAACCAAAATTCCTAACCTGCTTTTAACAGGTCAGAACCTGAACCTTCACGGGGTTCTGGGTGTTACTGTTAGCGCTATTTCCACATGTTCCGAAATATTAGGTAAAGATTACCTGATCGAAAAAATTCGCAACGCCTGAAGAATGAAGAGAGTCCTTAAAATACTAGCCTGGCTGCTGGGAGCATTTCTCCTGCTGCTCGTTGTGCTGGTAATTTACGTTCGTTCCGTAGCCAGCGTCAGCGATCCGGAATTATCTTCAACACCGTCTGTAGCAACCGTTGAAAACAGGGACAGCCTTTTGGTGTACGGAGACAGTTGGTTTCGTAAAAGCAGAAGTGGCCTGTACGAACTCTACGTAACCGGGAAACCCTTTGAACGTGGAGAAGCGATTGGCAAGCTGACAGCGCCACTTATTCAATACCAGGAAGAAGTTTTTAACAAGCAGATCAATCAGCTCGTGCCGTCTAAAACGTACCTGGGCGTCTTAAAGTATTTTGTCGGATGGTTCAATCGTGACCTCGATGAGAACGTTCCGCAGGAGTTCCGCGAGGAGATCTATGGCGTCTCGCGTGTTGCGTCTCACGATTTCGACTACATCGCACCTCCCTATCATCGAATGCTCAATTACCATGCAGCCCATGACATCGGGCATGCATTACAGAACATGGCACTGGTTGGTTGTACTGCATTTGCCACGTGGGGTGAAAAGTCGCAGGACAGTACATTGATCGTTGGGCGGAACTTTGATTTCTACGTAGGGGATGATTTCGCAAAAAACAAGATTGTCGCCTTCTATGCGCCAGACCAGGGACACCGGTTCATGATGGTAACGTTCGGTGGAATGACAGGAGTACTGTCCGGCATGAACGATCAGGGCTTGACTGTTACGCTGAATGCAGCTAAATCGGAGATTCCGGGTTCATCTGCAACACCGGTTTCTATTCTTGCGCGCGAAATCCTGCAGTACGCATCCACGATTGACGAAGCCTACGCTATTGCCGGCAAAAGAAAGACCTTTGTGGCCGAATCGTTTTTGATCGGGTCAGCGAAAGACAATAGAGCTGCAATCATTGAAAAGAGTCCTGAGGCCCTGGATCTCTTCCAGACGAATGAAAACTATATCATAGGCACCAACCACTTTCAAAGTAAGCGATTAGGGGAGACGGAGCTGAACCGTGATCACATGAAGACCAGTGCTTCGGTGTACCGCTATGATCGCGTCAAGCAATTGCTAGGTCAAAACCCGAAAAACTCCGTAAGCTCCACCGCTGCAATTTTACGGGATCAAAAAGGGCTTGGCGATGCAAACATCGGTCTCGGGAATGAAAAGGCCGTCAACCAGCTCATCGCGCATCATGCGATCATCTTCCAGCCTGCCAAGCAAAGAGTTTGGATCTCTACCGCCCCGTGGCAGCTTGGGAAATTTGTGTGCTATGATCTCACCCAGGTTTTTGGATCACCGCTGGAACGAAATCGGGAGATAGCATTAGCTGACCTGGCAATTGGTGAAGATAGTTTTATTCATACGCAGGCCTATGAAAATATGGTGAAATACAATGCCTTTCGCTTTCCGTTTCAACCAAGGATAGCTATAATTCCGGATAGCTTGCTCGCGTGGAATCCTGACTCGTACTTGTCGTACTTATTGGCCGGTGATGCATGGCTCGAACAGGAGGAATATGAAAAGGCAGTGGATGCTTACGAGCAAGGATTGAAAAAAGAAATCGCCACCGAACCTGAACGCCAACATATGGTTAAGAATCTTGCAAAGGCAAAACAAGGATTGGCCCAATGATCGCAGGAAACGGAGTTGATATCGTGGAAGTTTCGCGCGTTGCTGATAGGGTCAGGAAGGGCAACGGATTTCGTGAGAAAGTTTTTTCATTGCGGGAGATTGAATACTGCGAGCGCTCTGCAAATCCAGACGAAAACTTTGCTGCACGTTTTGCCGCAAAAGAAGCTTTTCTCAAAGCAACCGGCATGGGAATGCTCCTGGGCTACGAACTCAATGAAATTGAAATCTCCAATGACGAAAACGGTAAGCCTTCTATTACCTTGGCCGGGAAGTTTGCCGATTTTCTTAAGGAGAAAGGCTGGAGTGCAATTCACGTTTCAGTATCACATACTCAAACCATGGCTTGCGCTTTTGTAATTATTGAGAAATGAAAAACATTCCAACACTCGAGCTGGCATCGGCCGACACGATTCGTGATTTCCAGTTTCAGCGCCTGCGCGAGGCGGTGAATTATGTTTCTCTTTCCTCTCCATTTTACAAATCACAGTTCCAAAAGCATGGTGTTGGACCTGATCTCAGGAACTGGGATGATTTTGTCAGGCTTCCAACGACATCCAAGGATGACCTCCAAAATCGTAATTGGGATTTTTTGTGCGTTCGAAAGAATGAGATTGTTGAATTCACCAGCACATCAGGCACACTGGGAAAGCCAGTCATTATCGGTTTAACTGAGAAGGATCTTCAGCGACTGGCTTACAACGAATCAATTTCTTTTGCATGCGCAGATGGCAGCAGTGACGACTTGTACCAGTTGATGTTAACGCTCGACAGGCAGTTTATGGCGGGCATCGCGTACTATGAAGGCATTCGGAAACTTGGCGCGGGGTTGATTCGTGTGGGACCTGGTCTTCCGTCCCTGCAGCTTGAAACGATCCAGCGATTGAACCCTACCGTGCTCGTGGCTGTGCCATCGTTTATCGTTAAGCTGATCGAGTATGCAAAACAGGTCGGCTACGACTTAAATACATCATCCGTCAAAAAAGCCATGTGCATCGGAGAGGGAATACGCAACGATGCATTAACACTTAATACACTCGGTAAAAAAATCAAAGAAGCCTGGGGTATCGAATTGTACAGTACCTATGCTTCCACTGAAATGCAGACAGCGTTTACAGAGTGTGGTCACGGCAAAGGCGGACATTTACATCCGGAGCTACTTTACGTGGAATTGCTGGACGACAATGGCCATGTTGTCGCGGATGGGCGTGAGGGTGAAATTACGATCACCACGCTTGGCATTGAAGGTATGCCATTGATCCGTTATCGTACCGGTGACATTGCGAGAATTTATCAAGAGCCGTGCCTTTGCGGCCGCAACACCTTACGTGTGGGTCCTATTCTCGGACGCAAGCAGCAAATGATTAAGTTGAAAGGCACGACTTTGTATCCGCCAGCGCTTTTTGATCTGCTTCAGCTCGATGGCGTGCGCGACTACGTTGTTGAGGCGTTTACGGGAAGTCTTGGTACTGACGAGTTGCGGCTGCATGTGTATTTTGATGAGTCAGCGAAGGAGGCTACACACCAACGCCTGCTCACGGCTTTTCAAGCGAGACTTCGCGTTATCCCTGATATTGTCACCGTATCAGGCAAAGAGATCGAAGCGCTGCAGCACTCCGGTAACACCCGGAAGCTTAAAAAGTTTATCGACAACCGAAAATAAAAAAAGCACAGGTAGGAGATCCTGTGCTTTCGGGTTAAACCAGATAGTACGAGACTATCCGAGGTCTTTCTCCAATTCTTCCACTTTTGCCTGCGCTTCTGATTTGCCTAGAGAAAGAGCCATTTTATAGAGCTCCAAAGCCTCGCGCTTGGTTTCCTTCTTCTTTTTTGGAGCGAACTTCGTACGTTGTGCGGCTTTCTCAAGCGCTACAGCCTGTGCGAAGTATGCATTGGCCTGATCGTTCTTAGCCTGCACGTTCATTTCCTGAACACGAGACTCGAGGGCTGCGAGATTTTCTTCGCGAACCTTGATGGTCTCGGTGTTCACACTGATGACAGAGTCGCGCTGAGATACGGTTCTTGAAAGAGACTGGTTCTCATTGCGAACTTTTGCAACTTCCTGCTCAAGCATCGCGATTTGCTGCGTTCTCGCTTCAAGGTCAGCCTTCAAACGTTTGATGGTACCAGCATAGATTCGTGAATTCTTAGCTGATTTCTCAAGCTCGGCTATCTTCGCTTGTGTCTCCTTCACATACTTGCTGATGCCGCTGAGACGTTCTTTGTAATTCGCGTAGGATGTACCTTCCACCATGTCGGTGCGAAGTAGCTGACGGTTGGCGTCAATGGAATCAATCAGTACACCAACGTCCTGAAGCGTTTGTGCAGTTTCCTGACTTTCGTGCAATTCGGTTTGTAAGGAATCAATCTGAGTTTGGAGAGCTTTTTCTTTCGCTTCATCTCTGCAACCCCAGAGCATACCAACAACGGTTAAACCCAGGATGAATTTCTTAATCATAAAATGTTAAAGTTTAATTTCACCGGTTGTAAATCAAATGGATGACCATCCGGGCTGGCAGAAGGCAGCCAACGGACGAAATGCATAAAACCGGGATGAACTGCAGTTATCAGGAACGAACAGCAGAAGACGACAGCCGGCAGTCCGGCCTCAGAAAAGAAAGTGGCGAATAAATCAACAACTTGTGGAGTCAGGCACGAAAAAAGCCGGCACTTTGGCCGGCTGGTATCTGTCGATCAGATTATTTCTTCTTTTTCATGTTTGACTTAACAAAATAAGCGAGCTCCCTACCTGCTGTTTCATAAGCCTTGGCAATTTGATCGCCCGTTTCCCACGCGTGCTGAGCGATGGTGCCGCGTCCGTCCATTCCGGTCAGCTCCAGTTTCGCAAGAATCTTTGTGGGGTCGCTGGTGTCAATCAGAAAAGCTTCTCCGTCAATGATCGACTCTTGCTGAACGAGCGCGACTCCAAAATTCCATCCCGGCACCGTACGCCTCGTATGGAAAATGAATGCGTATTGAGATTTACCGATGGTGCTGATCTTCAACGTTCGGGCAAACATATTTTTAAACGCAGGCTCAAGTTTCCATTTGCGATCCTCGGTCCACGCCTTCTCCCATCGGGCCCCAAGGCCGGCCTGCTTTTGGTCCAGGTCCGCCTTTTTCGTTTTGACAAATTGTTCCTCGGGGGTGTTGGTTTCAACCAACATGCTGTCGTAGGTAAAAGTTACTCCAATGGTGGTCTGACCTTTCAATAGGGATAGGTCACCTTCCAGCAAAGTAACTTTCTGTGACTGCGCTGGTGCGATTAGGTAACCGCACATAAAAAACAGAAATAGAAATAGTCTCATAGATGCAGGGTTTTTAATTAAGGTGAGCAAAGGTATTAAAAACGCATAATAGTTTGTGTCATCGGCACTTTGTTGAATTGAACAGATACCTTAGTATTGTAATAATGACTTCGTCAAAAATGAAAATTCCCCTGTTTGCTGTATCTCTTTTGTTACTATGTCTGCCGGTGGTTGCTCAATTCAAGAATATCAAGCTGGATGAACAACACAATGGCGACTATATGTGCGAGCCCAGCATTGCCATCAACCCGAAAAACCCCTTGAATATTGTCGCGGCCTCCGTCCTGAATAATATCTATGTGACGAAGGACGGTGGAGCAACCTGGAAGAAGATTGAAGTTGTATCCTCAATGGGTGTTTACGGAGATCCGTCACTCATAGCAGACGGGGGCGGTACATTTTATTTTTTCCATTTGTCTGACCCAACCGGAGGGAAAGGAGGCTATGACTCGGAGAAGCTTGATCGTATTGTTGTGCAGCGGTCGGATGATGGCGGTGAAACCTGGACTGACGGGACTGCTATCGGACTCAATCATCCGAAGGACCAGGATAAGCAATGGCCAGCCATTGATTCTAAAGGAAACCTGACGCTGACGTGGACTCAGTTTGATACGTATGGAAGTAAAGATCGTAATTGTCATTCCAATATTCTGATGAGCACTTCGAAAAACGGATCGAAATGGAGTGAGCCGATTGTCATGTCACAGATTCCTGGTAATTGTGTTGATAACGATTCAACGGTGATGGGAGCAATGCCGGCCATTTTGTTTGACGGAAAAATGTTTGTTGTGTGGGCGCTTAACGAAAAAATTTTCCTGGACCGGTCATTTGATGGCAACCTCTGGCTGAGCAATGACATTGCCGTCCAGGATCAAAAGGGAGGGTGGGATCTTGCAATTGCCGGGCATGACCGATGCAACGGCCTGCCCGTGCTGATGACTGATCGAAGTAAGTCAGGCTATCGCGGCAACCTGTATTTGCTGTGGGCCGATCAAAAAAATGGTAAAGACAACACCGATGTCTGGTTTACCAAGTCAAATAACTATGGCGACAACTGGAGCACTCCGCTAAACGTAAGCGTAACCCGGAACAATCACCAATACCTGCCGTGGATGACAGTCGATCAAACCACCGGGTATATTTATATTGTGTACTACGACCGAAGCAGGTACGATGATTTGAAAACCGATGTAGTACTTGCCTGGTCAACCGATGGAGGTTCTTCCTTCCGCAATGCGACCATCAGCGAGACTCCCTTCGAGCCCAGCCCGTCAAGCTTCTTTGGCGACTACACCAACATTGCAGCCCATAAGGGTGTTATCACGCCCATCTGGACCCGGATGGATTCAGGAAAAACAAGTGTATGGACAACCGTGATCAGGCATGATGAGCTCGAAGCGTTGAACAACAAAAAATGAAATTCCAGTCGAACATCTTTATTCTTCCTGGGCTGGGTAACTCCGGTGACGAGCATTGGCAAACGTTGTGGGAAAAACAATTCGGATTTACAAGGATCCAACAACGCGATTGGGAAACGCCAGATCGTGATGAGTGGATTGAAACGATTCAGCGCGCAATTTCGGTTGTTGATCCGGCAACGGTTATCCTGGTTGGCCACAGCCTCGCATGCAGCACCATCGGCTACTGGGCAAAGAAATATTCAACACCCATTAAAGGCGCGCTACTGGTTGCGCCCAGCGATACCGAATCTGAAGTTTATCCGCAGGGAACAACGGGATTCAAACCGATGCCAATGGACAAACTTCCTTTCAGGTCAACTGTAATCAGCAGCACCAACGACATGTACGTGACAGTAGAGCGGGCCAACCGGTTTTCAAATGCATGGGGGAGCAAGTTGATAATTCTTCCGGATGCAGGTCACATTAATGTTGCTGCAGGTTTTGGAAACTGGCCTGGCGGCATTGATTTTCTGAAAGAACTCGATCAGTAGTGGAAGGTACCTTATTGTGCGATTGCCATCCTCTCGCGGTCGGGTGCTTACATCAGCAATTGTTTCCATCTACATCGCAGGCTTCACCCGAAGTGATTTTCGTGCCTGCTATCTCAGTAAACGCTTCAATAAATGCCTCCGGTGATTGAGCACCAGAGATGCCGTATTTGTTGTCGATCACATAAAAAGGAACGCCCGTAACACCAGCTTGTTGCCATTGACGCTCTGCCATTTCCACTTCGGCTTCACCTTCTGCGCTCTGCAGAAACACGTTAACCTTGTCCCGGTTCATTCCGCAGCTTTCGGCAATCTGAACGAGGTTTTCGTCTTTTGAGAGGTCAACACCGTCTGTGAAGTAGGCTTTAAAAAAAGCTTCCACGAGCTGGAGTTGCTTTCCATCCTCTTTGGCAAGCTGGATGAGGCGATGAGCCTTGCGTGTGTTGGGAGAAATCGTTTGCGACTGATAGTTGAAGGCTAAGCCTTCCTGTCCCGCTACTTTCGAAACGTGACCGGTGAGCTGTTCGTAGCGCTCCTGTCCGCCAAATTTCTTATATAGATATTCCTTTTGATTTAAACCTGATGCTGGCATCTGCGGATTTAGCTCGAACGGGAAATACTCTACTTCGAAGGTATATTTATCCGACAGCTTATTAATGGCGGCTTCAAGTCTACGTTTGCCAATATAGCACCAGGGGCATACTACATCCGAAATGACACTGACTTTCAGCGTGGGCTTCGCGGTTACCGTTAATTTTTCAATCTTCATGAAAATCTAACAGTGGCTTGGTTTGTTTAGTTCATCGGCTCAAAAATCGCGGTTTCGAGGTTTCTGCAAGCCGAATTATCCTATGGCAATTACCGCACAATGGCCCGAAATCCCTTTAATTTTTTGCATTTCATGTCTTACTTTTGTGTCGTCCTGAGTATGCAGGAACCCATAATAAAGCAAAAACAATGACAGTTGATCAAAAACTCACATTCAAGGTGAAAGACCTTTCCCTCGCAGAATGGGGAAGAAAAGAAATCAGACTTGCGGAGGCAGAAATGCCAGGCTTAATGGCCACCCGTGAAGAATTCGGTAAGCAAAAGCCGCTGAAGGGTGCTCGCATCGCGGGTTGCCTGCACATGACTATTCAGACTGCCGTTCTAATCGAAACATTGGTTGAATTGGGTGCTGAAGTATCATGGTCGTCTTGTAATATCTTCTCCACTCAGGATCATGCTGCCGCAGCCATTGCCGCTGCCGGGATCCCTGTGTTTGCATGGAAAGGTATGAATGAGAAAGAATTCGACTGGTGTATTGAACAAACCTTGTTTGCTTTCAAAGACGGTAAGCCATTGAATATGATCCTTGATGATGGTGGCGACCTTACCAATATGGTGTTGGATCGTTATCCGGAACTTGTTCCCGGTATCAAAGGAATTTCTGAAGAAACAACAACCGGTGTTCACCGCTTGATCGAACGCATGCACAATGGAAAACTTCCGTTGCCTGCCATCAATATCAACGACTCGGTTACAAAATCAAAGTTTGATAATAAGTACGGTTGCAAGGAATCCCTGGTCGATGCCATTCGTAGGGCAACTGACGTTATGATGGCTGGTAAAGTAGCTGTTGTAGCTGGCTACGGAGACGTAGGTAAAGGTTCTGCTGCATCCCTTCGCGGAGCAGGTGCCCGTGTGATTGTGACGGAAATCGATCCGATCTGCGCGCTTCAGGCAGCGATGGATGGTTATGCCGTTAAGAAAATGGATGATGCCGTGAAAGAGGCCGATATCATCGTTACAGCCACGGGTAACTTCGGTATTGTTCTTGGTCGTCATTTCGAATCAATGAAAGACAAGGCTATCGTTTGTAATATCGGTCACTTCGATAACGAAATCGATGTTGCATGGTTGAATAAGAATGCAGCGAAGAAAGACGAGGTAAAACCACAGGTTGATCTTTATACATTGAAAAATGGTAACCAGGTAATCCTGTTGGCTGAAGGCCGCCTGGTCAACCTTGGTTGTGCAACTGGTCACCCATCTTTTGTAATGTCGAACTCATTCACAAACCAGACGCTCGCTCAGCTTGAGCTTTGGACTAATGCTGGCAAGTACGAGAACAAGGTATATATGCTGCCAAAACATCTCGATGAGAAAGTGGCACGTTTGCACCTGAAAAAGATTGGTGTTGAACTGGAAACGCTTACACCGGATCAAGCAAAATACATTGGCGTAGAAGTTAAAGGTCCTTTCAAGCCTGAGTACTACCGCTATTAATCTTTTGCGATTTAAGAGTAAAACCCTGGGGTAACCCGGGGTTTTTTATTTCCCGACCGGTTTTATATTTGTGTAATCTCAATAGTATATGAAGACCTTCCTTCTACTCATCGGCACACTCGCGGTTTGCTCTGGCACCCGGGCTCCTCAGGATAACGTTGAATTCGTTTGCCTGAAAACGCATAAAGCATCAAATACATGTTATTTCAATTTTAAGGTAGACGGTGCAAAGTACACCTACGTTGACAAAGGCTGCAAAAAAACGAAAAAGAAAGACGAAACTATCACCAAAGTGAAAGAAGGCGAACTTGCGCTCTCACGTGATTGGAAAATTGAATGTCCGGAACAAAAACAGTAGTCTATTGCTGATAAATCCTCAGTACAGTAGGTTCGTAAAGTTTTTCATCATCTGTAGGAACAGCCTCGTTCGTATTGGTAGTCCAGAATTGCCAGAAACCTCCCCGTAGTTTTACCCACACCAGGTTGTTGGGTTTGTCCTGCCAGAATTTTCCTCCCTGCGAGTTAATCACATCAGCTAACGTTGCAACAGACTGATAAGGATCAAATCGGTTGGTATACGAACGCATGACTACACTTGCATTTAACGCACCACTAAATTGAACACCAATAACTACTTGATCGGTCGTCTCCAGCATATTCTCTACGTCCATTTGAAAATTTGTCGGATGGTTGGTCTGACCGGGGAATGTCAGTTCATAAATTCCAGAAGGATGCGCAGTGAAGGAACGCATGTGGGCTAAAATATAATCCGCGTTAGCCGATGCGAGTTCCCAGGTTCCAACTTGCTGGAGATTATTGTCCAGCCTTCTTACTTTAATCGCCATCAGATCATTCCACGGCTGATTTTGAGGCGGAGAATCTCCGACTCCGTGCAGCACAAATGCATTAAATCCATAAAACGGTCCGGGAACACTTACGCCTCCTGCAGCCGCCCCTGGCGATACCGAGCTCTTGGTTAATCCAAACGTCAGGAATGGATCGTCATAGACAAAATAATTGTTCGATGGCCCCCAGGTCCCGTGTGGGTCCCAAAGCGCACTCGCTAACGTAAAATAGTTGTAAATAGCACGCAGCTTTACACCAGGATGAGCCTGAATGAACAGGTTGTTGACATTTCGCTTTTGACCCCTCTCAACTGCTCGAGTATAATAGTCCTCCGTAGCGAAAGCGCCACTTCGCGTGTTGGGCACCAGCGGAAAATTGACGATGACATTATCTTTGATGTCGAACGTACTATGATAGGTTGCGAACGCTACCGGTGTTTGGTTTCCTCCCAGCACATCATTGAATGTTGGACGATCGGTGCCGTTCTTTAAGTGATTTAGGCTCGTGCCCACAACTAAGCTCCGCTCGATGATTCCATCGGAACCTGAGCCCGCGAAAAACCTCCCGCAGTTGTCAGCTGACACAACGCCATAGTTGTCTGGCCACACCGCGCGGTCCCAAATACCATTCGAGCCGTTCTTCCAGACTTTGTAATTTGATAGCGTAAAACGTTTTCGCGTTCCAGAATTCCAGCTAGGTTCGCGTCCATTAGTTGTGGAGGAATATTGAAACCCGATGGTATTGCCGGAGTTGTCTGATTCAACGTTGTCAATCATGATTCCTTCCAGGCGATTGGAGTGCGCAGTGTTGTTGTCGAATTTCCCAAACGCCAATCGACTTGGATTCAAGAGCAATCCATCCGAATGTAATACGCTGTTGCTTTCGCCCCAGGGCTGTGTGGTAAAGGCAAGCCAAAATCCGTTTGATCGACAATCAGCAGCCACATTATTGATGACGATGTTGTCAGGGTTGCTGATCCAAAATCCTGCAGAACCTCGCTCGCCAATCTCATGTTGTTTTAAGGCAGACGCTGGAGAAACAATCGGGTTGCGAACTTTGAACACAAGATTCCCATCGATCGTGTTTCGCCTCTCAACGGCATCTTCGGTAAAAATCCCGTGACCCTGTATGTCAAACAGGATGTTGTTCTTGATCAAAAGACCATTTGTTCCGTGGATAACGATGCCGCGGTTTGATGAATGCGCTATGCTGGAATTTCGAAAGTATTGCCCTTGCGCGTCTGGCAGTGTGGTCGACCCGCTATAACTCAGCATGTGCCAATGGAACGGATAGCGTCCAAGCCTGCCGCGCTGACCCGCCCTGCGGATTTCGACACCTTCAACATGTGCGATGCCTGTTGGTCCTGTCATGACATGAACCCCGAATCCCTGCGATTGCCACAAAGCATCGTCAATGGACTGGATGACAATCTTGCGTGTAACATTGGCAACCGGGGCTCGCTCGTCCAGGATCAATGGCGTCTTTTTTATTTCGGTGTCGGCAGCTGGCGCAGTGACAACGTTTTGTTGCGTGTTACTCATGCCGTCAAGGGTAGCATACTGGAGTTGTCCGTAACGGAAGGCATTTAACCCAGACGAGAGGGAGAGGCTTGTGTTGTTGACACCCGTTATGGATAATTTTTGACTCACAGAGGAGCCGCCCCCAGCCTCGTAGAAATCAGTGGGCCCAATGACAATTTCGTCTCCCGTATTCCAGGCAACACTTTCGGCAAGCGAAATAGTATTCGATGATTTTGGCGCATCAGCGGCTAATTTCGTGAACACCACGGCAGGCACTTCGCCATGCAGCTCAAGTCGCCCGCCACCCATCACCATGATGCCCCGCGTGCCCATGCCCATCGCACTCTCGTTTACATTATCTCCTGTCAGTGTTATGATCGCATTGTTTGCGAATGGTTGTAATTCTGTTCCGATGATCAGCGCACCGTGAACAAGAATCCATCGTGCGGACAGCGACAGCTCTTGCCGTTTGAATTCAAGAGTCCCATCGATCCTGAGTGATCCCAGTGGAGGAGGACTTTCATCGAGCAGAATACTTTGGCCTGAAGGAATGACAACATCCTCACCCGCTTTTGGTTTTGATCCACCCCAGGTTGCCGGATCAGACCAGGGTTTAAACGTGTGCGGTAAAGCTACGACCGAAATCGTTTCTGAAACGTGAGGCTCGCAATTCGCTTCCGTGATTTTCGCCCGGTAGTAGCTGGGCAACGCTGTTATTTTGATTTGTAGCGGAGATACTTTTGCGTCTGGAATGTCTGTCCACTGCGTTTGGTCAGCAGATGACTGCCATTGAATTTCTCCGCGAAAACTCTCTGCGGTCAGGATAATGTCATCGTGCAGGTTTGCGTGAACGGTCTTTTGTGCAAAACAATGTATTGAAAGCAGTGCCAGAAAAATCAGAACCGATCCGTGCAAGCGCATACCATTATTCAAGTATAATCTTTACATGATGAATTTCAGTTTGCGTCAGGATCGCAAGCCGATAAATTCCGCGATTGAACTCATTAACATTGATCGTGTTACGCTCGTCAACGAATGCCCTCCTATAAACTCTTCGCCCTAACGCGTCAAAAATCTCGATAATCGGATTTTTGGCATTGGCACTAACCTGAATCACCTCCCTGGCGGGATTGGGGTAAACGGATGGAGGCTCGGTCACAGTTTTTTCCAAAGACACCACGGTGCAAACCGGAGGCTGATTGACAGCGACCGTCACCGCATGAGTAGTTTGGGAGAAGCAATATGTGCTGTGCGAGCACAGGATCAGGAAAATTAACTTCTTCATAATTGCTTAGAAATGTTCAAAGGTAGAGATGAAAAACCGTGGACGCGGTGCTGCCGCTGCAACTTGAACTGTTTAGGATGTTATTTGGACTTTTTTCAACATACTCTTGATTACACCGCTCACAGTTGTTTCTTTTCGCGCGCGCATCGACTTTTGTCTGAAATTACATCCATAGAATACATGAGCGAACCGGATACATTTCCTGGGCTTTCAAAAATATCAATTGGTCTTATTTTGGCATCCCTAAAATTGGCATCACTGTATTTTTAATGCAGTCTATCTTTATTCTTAATGAGCCACGAAAATAGTTTCGTCAGTCCACCGAATTCCCTTGCGAACTGGAGATACTTTCTTTCGTACAAGTCGAAGAGGTCTCACACGCTGATGGCATGGTGTGGCGTTTTCATCTTCCCGGTTTTTACCCTGCTCGATTACCTGGTGCTTGACGATTGGGAATTGTTTTTGATTGTGCGGCTAGCAGGCGCGTTAGCCATTGTTCTGATTTTGGTTGCGAACGAACGCTTTAACTTCAGCAGCGAATTCATTGCACATTTTTCCTGTCACGTTGTTTTTATTTCGCTGATGTGGATGTTGAGCTGGTTAAAAACGCCCGACCAGTTTTTTATCTACGCGTTAAATGCGTCTACAGCATATATTGCAAGCTCGATCTTCCTGCTTTGGCAACCCCGCCATTCTATTATAATTGTAAGCACCACCCTGGCGAGTTTGTCGTTGTGTTGTTTTTTATTCTCGCCCCTCTCATTCAGTGACATCGCCTCGCACGGACTGCTGGTGTTGATGACGATTATTGTGATGACGCAGCTTTATGTGCATTATCGCTACACCGTTACCTTTCGGGATTTCGTTCGGCAGCTTGAGCTCAATCATGCCTACGAAGAACTCAAGCTTAAAAACTTTGAAATCAACCAGCGGAATTTTGAAGTGTTGCAGCAAAAAGAGAAACTGGAGGAGTTAAATGCGTTGAAGGATCGGTTATTTATGATCATATCGCACGACTTTCGAAGTCCATTGCATTCGTTAAAAGGGCTTATCGTTTTGTTGAACGATTCTGATCTGATCAGCCCGGATGAGTTTAAGATGCTTCTTAAAGGACTTAAGCACAATGTTGATCAAACCTATGATTTGTTAGAGAATCTGCTGATCTGGTCAAAGAGTCAAATGAAAGGGTTTTATGTGAGGCAGGAGGATATTGATGCTCGTGAGTTGGTTTCGCAGAACAGCGCGCTGCTGCAAAGTGTGGCGGAAAAGAAATCAATCAACATCATTAATAACATAGAGGAAGGCGTGATGGTGCGGGGCGATATGGACATGATCCGGCTTGTGCTGAGGAATCTCATATCGAACGCATTAAAATTTACTGAGAAGTCAGGAACCGTAACCGTGCGTTCAGCAGTCGTTGGCAAAAGTGTTACTATTTCGGTTAGTGATACTGGCATCGGGATGGATGCTCGCCAAAAAAACCATGCTTTTGTTCATGGCCTCAGTAAGAATGGAACACACGAAGAAAAAGGAACCGGTTTGGGGTTGATGATCTGCAAGGAATTTGTGGAGAAGAACAACGGAAAGATTTGGGTGGAAAGTGAAAAGGGCAAAGGGTCCACATTCACCTTTTCACTGCCGGCAGCAGAACATTCAAATGTTAAGATCAATGCATCACAAGCGTCTTCTCGATAGATTCGAGCGATTTTCCCTTCGTCTCGGGTAAAACTTTCCAGGCAAAAATCCCGTGCAATGTCATCATTACGGTGAATAGTAAAAATGAGTAAAAACCACCGTTACCGGATTCGGCAATGATCGGGAAGGTCCAGGATATAACTGCGGCCATGATCCAGTGTGTAAAGCTTCCCAGCGTTTGTCCCTGCTCGCGAACCTTGTTAGGAAATATTTCAGACATAAACACCCAGATCACGGCTCCTTGGGAGAAAGCAAAGAATGCAATGAATCCAATGAGGTAGATCATGATAAGGTAACCTCCGAACTGCTGCGTGTAAAATGTGTACGCCACGAGCCCGAGAGAAACCACCATCCCTACCGAGCCGATGATCAGCAAGTTCTTCCTGCCATATTTATCGATCACAGAAATTGCCAGAAGTGTGAAGATCATATTCGTTAAACCAATCGACACGGCCTGGAGCAACGCAGTGTCCTTTGCCAAGCCAGTCATTTCAAAAATGCGCGGTGCGTAATACATGATGGCATTGATTCCCGACAATTGGTTGAACATCGCCAGAACCACCACATAGAAGATCGGCTTGCTATACTGGCCGTTGAACAAGCGCTCCTTCACCATTCCGATCTCCGATCGAACAGAAGCCTGGATGTTTGCCAAAGCCGTTTTTACATTTTTCTCACCGATCGATGAAAGAACCTTTTCGGCTTCAGCGTCCTGACCATTCCTTACCAACCAGCGTGGACTTTCAGGAACCATGAAGACCATTACAAAGAACAGGAGCGAAGGCAATGCCTGCACGCCCAGCATCCAACGCCACGAATCTTCGCTGATTCCGAAGAGCAGGTAATTTGAAAGGAATGCGAGTAAGATTCCGCTCACAACATTGAATTGAAACAACGCCACCAGTCTGCCACGTCTGTCAGCTGGCGAGATCTCCGAAATGTACATCGGTCCCACCACGGAAGATGCGCCCACACCAATGCCTCCGAGGAAGCGGAAGATCACAAACGGAAGCCAGGACGGGGTGAGCGCTGTGACAAGCGAGGTGACGATGTAAAGAAGACCAATCGCCTGAAGCACGCGCTTACGACCGTATTTCTCGGCTGGTTTTCCCGCAACCAGCGAGCCGATGACTGTTCCAAGCAGGGCTGAGGCCACAGTGAACCCATGTGAAACTTTGTCAAGCGACCATAATTGCTGGATTGAAGTTTCGACTCCGGAGATTACGGCTGTGTCGAATCCAAAAAGAAACCCTCCTAATGCTGCAACGATGGCGTTTCGAAAAGCAGTGTTTGACTGATTCATGGGCTGAGGTTTAGCCGATCAAGATAGCAATCGCGGGGCAAAGCGCCAATGAATCAAAGAACCAATTCTTAAAAGGTAGAATGGTTCTCAAGTCTGCGCTGGAAAAATGGCTTGAGCACAGCACGGTCAAGCACCAGAAAGGCAATGACCACGTTTAGCAAAACTATGGCATTCACCAGGATCTTACCATCAATGGAGAAGCTTGGCAGATTTTGTTTAATGAATTTCTGGCTTACGGTTATCTCGTTTAAGTCGACCGTGGTAGTCTGGTCGAAAACACCGGCCGAAAGGAGCACTACGGCAATCGTCATCACTACGATGATCCCGGCCAGCAGCAGCAGGCCATTTTTAATCGATAATCCGCGATGTGCAGGTGCTTGTTGCAGGTTGCTCATCACCAGTGCGGTAAAATTCCTGGAGGGCATTTCCAGGCTGGTGCCTTGCAACACTTCATGAGCTGATCTCAGCTCGTCAAATCGCTTCCGTACTTCAGCGTTTGTTTGAAGGGCATCGTTGACTATGGCCTGCTGCTGTGTGCTTAATTTCCCGTCCAGGAAATCCAGCAGCATGTCGTCCCATTGTTGTGTTACCTTCTTCATACCCTATAAAGTTAATGCTTCTTTTTGTAATATCACTTTTAATTCATCAGCCACACGTTGCCTTGCACGGTGTATTCTTACTTTGATCGTATTCGCCTGCATGCTCATGATGTCTGCTATTTCCTCGAGCGAAAATTCCTGGAGATAAAAAAGGCTCAGTGCGGTGCGATCGGCTTCACCCAGCTTTTCCATGGCCATGGCGAGGAACTTCTTTTTGTCGTGCTTCTCGAGTGAGCCTTCGCCTTCGCCACTGTGTCCGATAACGGCTGTCTCTATGCTCTGGAACTGGTGTCGATGCTTCCGCTTATAGCTAATGGCGGTGTTAAAAGCAATGCGGTATAACCAGGTCGAAAACTTGGCGTCACGGTGAAAGGTCGTAAGATTTTGAAATGCCTTAATGAATGCGTCCTGCGCGGCCTCTTCTGCCTCCGGACGATTTAGGAGGATCTTGTATGCAATGGTGTAAACGTAGGATTTATAACGGTCTACAAGCCCCGCATACAGGCTCTGCTCTCCGGCCAGAATCCGGTCGATAATCTGCAAATCTCCATCGTTCGTCATGACAGGCCTTTGACGCAATCCATTTATCTCAAGTTACAGTTTATTTTACTAAAAAATTGATGTGTTTGGGCGTGAAAAAGTCTAAAGTCCTGTAACCTGTCGTGACCGGCCCGAGTCAAAGGGGTAAATTTAAAAACTACAGTTATGCAAATCGAAGCAATAGCGGTCATGATTCCGATCATTCTGATAATAGGTACTATCGTTATGGTGATTTACCTGCGCAGATACCAGAATGAAGAACGCATGGCGATGATCGACAAGGGAATCGATCCCGCAGTCTTTACGAAAAAGGCAAGAAATACGTCAGGTGCACTCCGTGCATCGCTTCTCCTCATCGGGGCAGGCGTGGGCTTATTGCTCGGCTACGCACTCGACAGATCGTTTGACATGGAGGAAGTCGGGTACTTCTCGATGCTACTGATCTTTGGTGGAACCGGCCTTGGCCTCGCGTATATGATAGAGGAAAAAAAGATCAAAGAAGGTGTTTGAATAGCCGCTCCGTTGTGTTGAACTGGCGGTTCAAGAGAGCTGATGTTTGCCATCAGCTCTTTTTTGTTTGTGCACGAAATTTCACAGGCATGTAGAATCATTCTACAAAGACGGTATCACTTTAGCCGTTCAGCGTACAATTTCACTTCTCACTTGCCATTCCTTCCATCACTTGTTGCATGGCACAACATTCGGCTAAGTGCGGACAGTACAACTAAAACCGATTTTGAACTATGAAAAAAGTATTGTTAGCCTTCAGTTTCGTTTTCGCGGGATTGATCGCTGTAAACGCACAGGACACTACGTCCACGTCAACGCAAACACCGCAGTATCCTACATCAACGTCCCAGGAAGACCAGGACAGAGAGCGCATCAACTCCCGTGACCTTCCCGATGCTGTTAAACGTTCGCTCGAAGCAACTGAGTATCGTGGCTGGCTCGTGAACGCAGCCTACAAGACAACCGGGGTAAACGATCAGGCGATGTCATCTGATTCAAGCAACATGTCATCTGACTCAACTTCGGTGTCCAGCGGACCACGTTCTCAAAGTGATTCAACTTCAGTGTCCGGCAATCAGAACACCACCGGTAACCAGAACACCAACACTGGCAATCAGAACACCAACTCCGGCAATCAGAATATGTCGGGTGCATACGGCCAGGAAGTGTTTGTAGTGGAATTGAAAAATGGCGCACAGACCAAGACTGTAAGATTCGACAAGGAAGGTAACAAACTGGACGATGAAGGTTCAGAAAACGACCAGAAATAGAAGTCACCGGCATTGTGTGGCTCTTGATAGAAATACAATTCGATCACCGAAAAGCTGGATAATAATCCAGCTTTTCTTTTTATTTTCAAGCCTTATATGGCTTCCATACTACTCGTAGAGGACGATTTAACCTTCTCCCGGATCCTTGAAGGCTTTCTTTCGAAGAAAGGCTACCAGGTAACGGTCAGTAACAAGGGCAAAGACGGCCTCAAAAATTTTCAGTCGCGCTCCTTTGACATGGTCATCCTGGACTACCGTCTCCCAGACACGACAGGAATGGACCTTCTCCAGGAGATAAAGGCCGAAAAGCCGGCAACCCCCGTGGTGATCATGACGAGTTTCCAGGATATCCGCACAGCCGTGAAGGCGATCAAGGCGGGTGCTTTTGAATACATCACCAAGCCCGTGAACCCTGACGAGCTGGTCATGATCGTTCAACAGGCTCTTAAAAAGGAAAAACGAGTCGAACCCGTATCCGCAGAAGTGGTCACTTCTCAATTTGTGCAGGGCAACTCTGCCGTTTCCAGGAAACTGTACGACATGGTGAAGCTTGTTGCCCCCACGAACATGTCGGTCTTGATTGAAGGGGAAAGCGGAACGGGTAAGGAAAACGTTGCGCGAATGATCCATCAGCTGAGTCCGCGCTCGAAACATCCATTCGTTGCTGTTGATTGTGGCGCCTTGTCGAAAGAGCTTGCCGGAAGTGAATTGTTTGGTCACGTGAAAGGCGCCTTTACGGGAGCAATGCTTGATAAGATTGGCCAGTTCGAGGCTGCCCACAAGGGAACCATTTTCCTTGACGAAGTCGGCAACTTGTCGTATGAAGTTCAGGTAAAACTTCTGCGCGCCATCCAGGAACGGATCATCCAACCCATTGGCAGCAACAAGGAAGTGAAAGTTGATGTCCGGATTATCACGGCTACCAACGATGATCTCTCTGAAAGCGTTAAAAACGGTGCGTTCCGTGAGGATCTCTACCACCGCGTGAATGAATTCAAGCTGGAAGTTCCCGCGGTTCGCGATAGGGGAGACGACCTGTACGAATTCCTCAACTTCTTTAAAGACTCTGCCAATGCCGAGCTCGGCAAAAAAATAAAAGGCTTTGAACCTGATGTACTTTCTCTTTTCGAGCGGTATGAATGGCCTGGCAACCTCCGCGAAATGAAGAACGTGGTAAAGCGCGCTGTTCTGCTTACGACTGGGGAGATGATCAGACTCGAGTCAATTCCGCAGGAAATGCAAACCAGCGTAAAAGAGTCTGCCCGCGAAAAGACCGGACCCGTATATGACCTGAAAGCGCTCCAGGAAGTTCAGGAACGGGAAACGATTATGAAGACTCTCCAGGAAGTTCGATACAATAAATCCAAAGCTGCCCGAATTCTCAATATCGATCGGAAGACGCTTTACCTAAAAATGGAGAAATACGGGATTGAGTGATTAGTTCTGAGCTTCGAGCGAGGTTAGTCGGATCCGGATCACCACATCGTTCACTTTTTTCAACACCTTGTTGATTTCCCCCTGCAGGTCGTCCAGGGGTTTGTTGTTGACCAGGTCGGTTTCCAGCTTTTTAAGTTTCCCCGCAATGGAAACCACGCCCAGTTGCGCCAG
Source organism: Chryseosolibacter sp. (assembly GCA_036402075.1). Classification (GTDB taxonomy): domain Bacteria; phylum Bacteroidota; class Bacteroidia; order Cytophagales; family Cyclobacteriaceae; genus Chryseosolibacter. The sequence continues at coordinate 23,586 of DASWTP010000146.1, forward strand.
CCGGCCCGACATCTTGTGCACCACTTCGCGAAGCGCTGTTGCATCTTTTTCGGATAATGACTTGCGCGCGGTTACGATGTCATCCATGGTATCTTCAATAAACTGAACAACGATTGACTGGTAGAGAACTTCGTCACCCATAGTCATCTTTTTGAGCAGCTCAAGATTCGGATTGTCGTCAACTTCCTCAACAACTGTTACCTCCAGGCCGAGACTTTCCAGTAACTCTTTTTCGTGAAAGGGTTTGGTGAGAATGTTGTCGAAGCCCTCCTTCAGAAGGTTGTTTTTTTCTTCCGGAAGGACATGCGCGGTGAGGGCGAAGAATTTAGTTGTGGCAGGATAAACTTTCCGAAGTTTCTTGCATAAATCAACGCCACTGATATCAGGCATGCGGATATCCATAAAAATATGTGTTACATCCCGATCAACTTCGGAATCAAGAAGTTCCTGGGCCGAATCGAATGTTACAAAGTTGATCTTGTTTTTTTTCAGGATGAGCGAACAAAGCCGGAGAATCAAGCCGTCATCATCTACCACGAACACCTTGCCTGTAAAGTTGGTTTTGACAGCTGTACTGGTTGACGAAGTGCGGTGCACTACTGGCTGTGCACTGACCTTAAACGGGAGTTCAATTTGAAACGTGGTGCCAATCCCAGGCTCGCTCGATACTTCTATTTTTCCTTGCTGGACTTCAACAAGCGATTTAACGATGGTAAGGCCGAGACCGGTGCCGCCATAGACTTTGGAAATTTCCCCGTTGGCTTGCTCAAACTGGTTGAATACCTTTTCGATTTCGGATTTTTCAATGCCTATCCCTGTATCTACAACATCAAAGTAGCAGTGCACGTGGTCGCCCTGCATAACGGTGTTGAGCGAAAGCTTTACAAAACCGCGGTGTGTGAATTTAATGGCGTTGCCGAGCAGATTGTACAGGATCTGCTTGAGACGGAACGGATCTCCCAGCAAAACGAAGTCTGATGCTTTTTCACTATCGACCACAAACGTTAAACCCTTGCGTTCGGCCTGGACGCGCATTGCTGATTCCACTTCACGGATGACACCCAGGAGTTTAAAGCTTTCACTGGCCAGCACGAAATTGCCAGAGGAGATCCTGCTGTAGTCGAGCACTTCATTTACGATATGCAGCAGGTGCTCTGACGAGCTGTAGATGGCTTCAACCTCGTCTGTATTCTCTTTTGCTTTTCCGCGGAGCTGCTCGGCAAAACCGATGATCGACTGGAGCGGGGTTCTGATTTCATGACTCATGTTTGCCAGGAATCGCTGCTTGATCTGGGAAAGCTCTTCCGCTTTGTCGCGGGCTTTTTCCAGCTGCTCTTTATAAAAATTGCTTCGCGTAATGTCGATCCAGATAAAGTAGACCAACACTGCGGCAGCCAGGAAAAATCCAAGCATCAGGTAGTTAATGCGGTTCACGCTTTGATTGATGATCCGCACCGCATGACCGTTGTCTTTCTCAATTTGCGCCAATTCTTCCTTTTCAACAGCATGGAGAATATTCAACAGCTGGTTGATAAAGAGGCTGTTTGCGTTTACAAGTTCGAGTTCCTGGCGTTGCAGCGTTTTGCGCTGATTGAGCTGATCACTTTCCATGTTTCGCATGATCTTCTCTATTTCTTTGAGCGCTTCATTCTGGCGGGCAAGCGCGGCCGTGTCAAGCACGTAGCTTAGTTCTTCCTGCACACGAATTTTTGGCGTATCAAGCGGAGTTTTCTTTTTCTTACTGAATAGTTTTTTCAGGAGCGAACGCTGGTCTGCTTTCTTTGCTGTGGAGGTGTCGCGGATAACGGTTGTAGTGGTTTTTTTATGTGCCTGCAGAATCGTGCTGTCGATCGTGAGCTGATCATTCTGAAGAAGAGCTTCCAGCGTGTCGAGCTGGCCCGAGAATTCTTTGTTGTCCAGCAGGTTTGCTTTCACTTTCAGGTAGGAGAAGAACAGTTCGTTGCGTTCATTCAGTACCTGCTTCATCGTACGCAGCTTGTTGGTCTGAGATGTGTCCCAATCCAGCGCCAGCAATGAATCGATCATGGAAGTGATCGTCAGCGACTGGTCGATAAATGTCTGATAAGGTTTATGGGGATTCTTGATTGCTTCCGCGCGCTGGTTCTGGTCGAGGGTTGTAATTTCTTCAAACAGGCCGTTCAGAATAAGGAGTTTTTGGTTTGGCTGCGACATTTTATCAACCGTGCCCATCAACTCCTTAAACGAAATGCGCGCAATGGTCACGGCAAGGAAAATGGCTGCGGTCAGGAGCAGAAAAGCTGCAAGAATCTTCCTTATCACCGATTTATAATTGTGCTTGCCTTTTTGATTCATGAATTGGTCTGGTCATTAAAGCCAAAATCCTACACCATAAACGGCTGTATTCGTTGAGGAATCGGAAAAACACAGGTATACCGGCTAATTCCTCCACGAGTGGCATAAATACTCTGCCAACAAAAAGTCCCGTGACGCAACGCCAACGGGACGACTACATTCCTTATCACCCGACTAAAATTATTGAGTCGGAGCGGGTCGGGGATTCGCGGGTTTTACGGCAATTACGCGGCCATCCAGTTCCTTTTCATTCAGGGCATCGATGGCTGCGGCTGCCTCGCTATCGTTGGGCATCTCAACAAAGCCGAACCCTTTTGAACGGCCTGTCTCTTTATCCCGAACGATCTTTGCGGAAGTTACCTGGCCATATTGTGCAAACGCGGCTTCAAGTTCTTCCTTACGAGTCTTGAAATTGAGTTTTGCGACAAAGATGTTCATAACGGGGAATTTGGTTAACAATAATTGAAGCTAACCAAATATAATAAAATGCCTGATAGACAGCAACTTGCGCGGGCCTAATCCCAAGTCAAAACCAAACCCAACATCCAAGGTCCAAATACCAAAAGCCAAAAAATAGTTCTCCTTGGTTTTTGATATTTGGGTTTTGGACTTTGGAATTTTTATCAGACGCTTCTTCCTCGGATGAGTCTTAGCAACACAGCAATAATTGCTACCACCAACAGGATGTGAATAATTCCGCCAACGCTAAATACGAAAGCGCCCAGTATCCATCCGATGATGAGGATAACTGCTATAACATATAATAGATCGCTCATAAAAATAAGTTTTGTTATACCGTCATCATTCAAAAACTAATGCCAAGTCGAACGAAGGGGCATCGGGCGGTTGGTTTTTGTTCATAAACGAAGGATCCTATGTGTGGAAATAATTCCATTTGGGTGTGGAGGGAATAATCAGCGCCTGTTAGCAGCATTAACGTTTGCGCTCGTATACGGCTGTTGGCATTGTATTTTGAGCAGCCATGACGGGTTTAAAAAATGTGAATATGAATATTTTAAAGATTGTGGTTGCTTTGATCTGTGCGTACGGCTTATTCGTATCCGTTTCGTATCTGTTGATGAGGTTGATCTTCCCGAAAATTGAAGTAGCGGAAGACAGCGATGTGGTTAGGCCTGCGAGAACCCGCAGTATCCGGAGAGTTGAACGTTCTTTCAGAAAACAAAAAAACCTGGCTTACTAAACCAGGTTTTTCTTTTAGATGATTAGATGATGCTGTTAGTCATTATCATAAGCATCGTCATCATCATAATCTCTGTCTCCTGAGTTCAGGTTAAATGCCAGGTAAAGCTGTGCGACCTGGTTCTTAGCGTTGCCGAGTACACGTTTCGCACCAGCGGTCTGCGCAATTTCGTTCAGACCATAGTTATAACGAACACCAAGCTGGCTTGAATGGCCAAGGTTGAAGCCAATACCGCCTACTAATCCGTAATCCCAGTTGTCGAAGTTTCTGCGGTCAATTGTGTCGAACTCATTGTTAGGATCGCCATCGTTATTTCGGATCTCAGCTCCAAGAAGATAAGACCAGTATGGGCCGGCATGAATTTCTGCCGCTCTGCCTAACTTAAATACTGCCAATACAGGAATATCCAGATATTGAAGTCTGAACCGTTGATCATGGTTAATGTTTACACCGCCTGCATTGATCGAACCGTATGTGATACCGGTACCTTTGGTTGAATAGTTCACCTCAGGCTGGATAGCAAACGCTTCAGATGAAAAGAGTTGAGCGTAGAAGCCGGCATGCCATCCGACTCTTGCGTTCTCATCATCTACATCGTTCACATATAGGTTACTCAAATTCAATCCGCCTTTGAAACCCACACGAGGGCCTTCCTGAGCTTGTGCACTTGAAGCTGCCAGAGTTAATGCTCCTGCGCAAAGCAACAAACCTAGATTTCTAAATACCTTTTTCATAAAACATTTTTGTTGTTTAGTTGGACATCTTTCCTACTACAGTTCTTATATGAAAGGGCGTGCCACGCATCATTGGGCGATTATTTCATCGATAAAAAGTAATAAATGACCTTTAAGCTGTTGCCGCTAATTGACGCTGCCGTCCACCGGCTATGTAATCCCGTGATTATACCAGCACTAAGATCCATCTCTTGCCAGACGACTGTAGAAATTTTTCACCGGCAAGAAATGCGTTTCAATGTCGATTGGCATTATTATTTGAAATGCTATGTGGAAAAAAGCAGATATGAATACGAGTGGAAAAATTATCACGGGCTTTCTTACCGGTACGTTGCTGGGTATAGTCGCAGGATTATTAGTTGCACCGTCAACCGGAAAGAAGTTTAGAAAAGACATTCAAAAGAAATCGAAAAAGCTGACGCGTCAGCTAAGTGCTTATGTAGGAATGAGTAACAAAACCGGAACGCGGAGTGCGCCATCCAAGAATGGAAAAGCTACGGTTGCAGCATCCTAAAGTTTCAGTTGACTGAATATTTTTTTTCAGAACTGATAAGCACCGATGATGAGTTTAAGGTATTGTTGCGCAGACAACGATATACCATTGGAGCCGTCATTCTTCAAACAAATGACGGCTCTTTTATGGGTTGGTATAAAAAATGTATAAGTACTGGTGTGAACGAAAAATGAAAGTGAAGATTATGACACGGAAAATAATAAGCATGCTCATCGGACTCAGTATGTTCCTTATTATGATGGGAATGCAGATGATTTAATAAATGAAAGACTACGCCTCGAGTGCCTTAACTCCCGGCAAGACCTTTCCTTCGAAATATTCAAGCAAGGCTCCACCACCAGTAGATACGTAGCTTACCTGATCACTTACTCCGAACTGCGCCACGGCTGCAGCTGAGTCGCCACCACCAATCAATGAGAACCCACCTCGCTTCGTTGCCTCGACAACTGCTTCAGCAATTTTCCTGGTTCCGGTTTCAAACTTTGCCATCTCGAAAACGCCCATGGGCCCGTTCCAAAGAATGGTTTTCGATTTCTTTACCACTTCACTGAATACCTGGGATGCCTGTGGACCGATATCAAGTCCCATCCATCCATTTGGTATAGCGTTGTTGTTGGCTTTGTCTGTATTTGCATTCGCATCGAACTTGTCGGCAATGACTGAATCAATCGGCAAGTGAAGCTCGACACCCTTTGCTTTCGCTTTTTGGATCAGGTCTTTTGCCAGGTCAAGCTTATCGGCCTCTACCAGCGAATTACCAATGTTACCGCCAAGGGCTTTAAAAAATGTGTACGCCATTCCTCCACCGATGATCAGGTGATCAACTTTATCAAGTAGCTTCTCAATAATGAGGATCTTATCGGAAATTTTTGCTCCGCCCATGATAGCAGTAAATGGTTTATCCGCTTTTTCGAGCACTTTCTTGGCGTTGTCAAGTTCGGCAGCCATCACAAGGCCGGCACATTTCTCTTTAAAGAACTGCGCAACGATTGTCGTTGAAGCATGAGCGCGATGGGCGGTACCGAAAGCATCATTTACATAAACATCGCCCAGCTTTGAGAGCTTTTCAGCGAAAGCCACGTCACCTTTTTCTTCTTCCTTGTAGAAACGAAGGTTTTCCAGCAGGAGCACTTCGCCAGGCTTTAGATTTGCGGCCTTTGTTTTAGCTTCTTCACCAATACAGTCATTCGCAAATTGCACGGCCCGTCCAAGCAGCTTCTCGGTTGTCTTGATGGTGTGTTTCAAAGAATATTTTTCCTCTGGCCCTTCCTTCGGTCTTCCAAGGTGAGACATCAATACGCAGCTTCCCCCATCCGCAAGTATTTTTTGAAGTGTGGGAATAGTAGCCCGGATTCGGTTGTCATCAGTTACGTTAAAGCCCTTGTCGAGCGGAACGTTGAAATCAACACGAATGAGGGCGCGCTTGCCTTTGAAATTAATGTCTTTGATTGTTTTCATGAAAATCTGGTTGAGTGAACGGGGTCGAAGTTAGGGAGTCACTGGTCACTGGTCAATAGTCACCAGGAGGAAAATGGAAAAAGTTGAAAGGTATGCAGAAAGGTTGGTTTCAAACGATTTAACGGGGACGTCCATGGTCGATGGCCAAGCCGCAGATGGTAAATCTCCATGAAACCGATGTGGATCGGGGACCGACAGCTGTGGACAATTCCGCTAGTCACCGAACGAGATTCCCAATCCCTTCGCAGCTTTCACCAGGAAGGAGTTTTTGTTCACGATGTGATATTCTTTTGTTGCTTCTTCAAGCGACACATCGGTGTATTCGTTGTTCCGGAAGGCAACCATGCGCCCGAATTTCTTTTCAAGCACGAGTTCAAATGCTTTTGCGCCAAACAAGGTTGCCAATACGCGGTCGTAGGCAACAGGGCTTCCTCCGCGCTGAACATGGCCGAGCACGGTTTCGCGGATCTCGGCTTTGCAGCCAGCGTCCTTCAATTGTTTCGAGAGCTGGTAGGCAACGCCACCAAGGCGCACGTGCTCCGATCCTTTTTCGCCAGCACTTGCTGTGATAGTTCCTTCTTTCGGCTTTGCACCTTCTGCCACAACGATGTTAACGAAACCGCGGCCCTTCTTATAGCGAAGATTTATACGCTTTACAATTTTGTTGATATCATATGGAATTTCCGGGATAAGACAAACTTCAGCGCCACCAGCGATTGCCGTGTGCAATGCTATCCAGCCTGCATCGCGGCCCATAACTTCCATGATCATAGTTCGATGATGGCTTTCCGCGGTGGTCACTAGTTTGTCGAAGCTATCGGTGGCGATTTGAAGTGCGGTTTGAAACCCGAAAGTCACATCGGTTGCGGATAAGTCGTTGTCAATTGTTTTAGGCACACCAATGATCGGGATTCCTTTGTCGAAAAGGACTTTGGATATTTTTTGCGATCCGTCTCCACCAATATTAATCACGGCATCGAACTTCAATGCTTTCAGTTTTTTCGCAAGCTCATCGGAGCGGTCAATGAATTTAACCGTGCCATCCGGCTGTGTAACCGGGAATTTTAAAGGGTTCGATTTATTGGTTGTCTTGAGAATAGTTCCACCCTTGATGTGAATGCCTGCGGTCCTGCGACTCGTCAGCCGCACAATTTCCTGCGGTTCGTTAAATACGCCATTAAACGCTTCTATGCTTCCATATACTTCCCAGTTTTTTTCTTTTCGCGCCCGTTTGGCGATTCCACGAATCACCGCATTCAATCCAGGACAGTCACCGCCACCGGTGAGAATTAGAATTTTGTGAGTTTTTTCCATAGGTTATCTCTTAAAGAGATTCGAAAGGGTTCAAGATAATTAAAATCGATCAATGTGTGATGAGTTGCTGGTCAATAGTCATTGGTCAATAGTCACTAGGAGTTAAAGAAAAATGAGATCCCGGACTAATCGCTGCCAGCCGTAAGCCAGTTTCCAATTTCTTTTCCAGTTCCTCCCAATGACTTGTGACGAATGACTAATGACTAAAAGTTCGTGGCACGATAGTGGAATTACCAAATCCACGAATTGAAGCATTCATCGTGCTGCAGCACGCCTTAGCCTGTCGTTAATTGCGCGTCCGATGCCAGTCTCGGGAAGAAGTTCCGCAAGGATGACATCGGCTGGCATTTTGTCGAGGGCCCGGAGCGAAGCGAAAAGATTTTTAGCCGCCTCGTCAACTGACCCGGATCGTGACAAGATCATCTGTTGAGGTGAATGGAAATCTTTTTGAAAGGAAAGAATAGAGGAACAGTGCGCTGGGTATTTTTGAAGGAGCTCTTCAATGTTTCCGAGGATAATTCTTTTTGACGGGGCGTAATGACTTTTCAACTGTCCGGGTGCTTTCGGGTTGGAAGTGGAGTGAACGTTCACGGTAAGCTTACCGACTACCGACTCCAGCGCCTCGATGCTCAAACCTCCCATCCGGTACACAACCGGGTTCTTATTTTCAAATCCAATGATTGTTGATTCAATACCAACGCGCGAAGGTCCTCCATCAAGGATATATTGAATTCGTTCACCAAGCTGATCATTGACGTGCTGCGGTGTGGTGGGGCTCACATAGCCAAAGGGATTTGCACTTGGTGCTGCAAGCGGGAAGTCCAGCGATTCAAGCAGCTCGCGAGTAAGTGGGTGGTCAGGACAACGAAGGCCAACCGTGTCAAGGCCCGAGGTGACAAGGTCTGGAACGATGTGTTTTTTCTTCAGCAGGATCGTCAGTGGCCCTGGCCAGAATTGCTGGGCAAGCTTCACGGCTTGGTCGGGCAGGTGATCGACATATTTTTCAGCTGCAAACAAGGAATGCACATGCACGATCAATGGATCGAATTCAGGACGTTCCTTCACCTTGAATATTTTGAGAACTGCTGTGGGATTCAACGCATTTCCGGCAAGACCATACACGGTCTCGGTAGGGATGGCAACAAGTTCTTCCGATTCAAGGAGTTGCTTTGCTTTCTTTATATCTTTACCGATCTCTGCCATTCGATGCACGCAGTTCAAAACATTGTGTGACGTCAAAAATAATCGTTATGAAGGTAAAACCCGCACTCATTCTTTTTTTTGCTTCCGTGAGCTTTTTTGTAAATGCTCAGAAGCAAGATGCCCAGCTGACGCAAAAGCTAAGCGAACTGGTCCGACCGTTTAAAGGCGACATTGGTGTTTATGTCCGCCATTTGAAGACCGGGAAGACAGTGGCTATCAACGCTGATACGATCTTTCCAACGGCAAGCATGATCAAAGTTCCCATTACCATTGGCATGTTTGCTAAAATTGAAAGCGGTGTGCTCAAGTACGACACCACCCTAATTTACAAGGACTCATTGCTCTATGCGGGCGAAGATATCTTGGGTTCATTTAAAAACGGAGAAAAGATCTCGTTGTCGAAAGTGTTGATGCTGATGATCACTACCAGCGACAACACAGCGAGCTTGTGGTGCCAGTCATTGGCCGGCACAGGCACTGCCATCAACGAATGGTTGGCAAGCAATGGCTTTGAAAAAACACGCGTGAATTCGCGCACTCCTGGACGCGAGTTGAATCGCACAAAGTACGGATGGGGACAGACCAGCCCGCGCGAAATGGCTGAATTGTTGGTACGCATTCGCGAAGGGAAAGTGATTTCACCCCGTGCAAGCGAACGGATTTATAGAAACCTGGTTCGCATTTACTGGGATTCAGAAGCATTGTCGCAGATTCCGCCTTATGTTCAAGTCGCTTCGAAAAGCGGTGCTGTGAACCAGTCAAAGTCGGAGGTAGTGTTGGTGAACGCACCCCATGGCGACTATGTGTTTTGCGTCATCACCAAAAACCAACAGGATCAGCGATGGGAACCCGATAACGAGGGTTACGTTATAATCAGGAAGATTTCCAGTTTGCTCTGGAATTACTTTGAACCTAATTCGGGCTGGCAACCTGCAAAAGGTATTGAGGAGTGGTATTAATGTTGCATAATCGACCGAAGACTGTTTACTTTAGCACGAAGTTAGAACGAATGAAAAGATCCATCCTTTTTCTGATCAGCATTTCGCTTGTAGTCGCATCCTGTGGAAAGAAAGACGACAAAGAGGAGACTAAAAATGATCCGTTGCTGATGAGCTATGGGGTCCGGGCACAATGGCCACACGACACCCAGGCGTTTACACAGGGATTGGTGATCCATGATGGGAAGCTTTATGAAAGCACAGGTCAAAAGGGTGAATCGTGGATGGGCGTGATCGATGTGAAAACCGGCAAACCAGAGAAGAAAGTAGATCTCGCTGCTGAATACTTTGGGGAAGGAATTACTATCCTTAATAATAAAATTTATCAGCTGACCTGGACGACCAAGATCGGTTTCATTTACGATTTAGCAACTTTCAAGCGAATCGGTACCTTTGAATATCCGAAAGAAGGTTGGGGAATCACCCACGACACGAAAAACCTGATCATGAGCGATGGCAGCAGCAAACTTACCTACCTGGACACGACCTCGCTCAAGCCGGTAAAGTCAATTAATGTTACCGATGAAAATGGTGATGTAAAGGATCTCAATGAGCTCGAATACATCGAAGGCTTCATTTTTGCCAACCTCTGGCAAACGAATATGATCGTTAAGATCGATCCGCAGACTGGCAAAGTCGTTGGCCGTCTTGACCTGAGTCAGCTTGCACGCGATGCCCAAATGCGAAACCCGAGAGTAGATGTGTTGAATGGTATTGCCTACCATCCCACAACCAAACTTGTCCTGGTTACCGGCAAATACTGGCCCATGACGTACGTAATTCAACTTCGATAAATTATCTAACCCCGCTATGAGTAATAAAACCCGTGCTGTCTTAAAAGGCGTTGCTGTTGTTCTTGTTTTGCTTGCCGTGTTGATGCACATGCAGATCGTTATTATTCCTGCACTTTCTGTGTATCGATTCTGGATTGTGGTGCTTGCGTTTGGATTTTTGCTGATCAGCTCAAAATAGTCACCGTTATTAGTGACTAGTCACTAGTCATTAGTAGATGCCGAGCGAATTGCGAGTTAGGGCTATCGCTGTTGGCCATGGCTATAGCTAAATGCCATTCCTATTTTTTTAACCATTCGATTAATCGAGTCGTTCCCGTCTGATCTGGTTGCTACGTCTTTGAGTGGGATCCATTCTACCGCATGCGATTCTTCGGAAACAACCAGTAATTCATTTTTATCGGCCATAAAAAGGCAGCGAATGTCATAATGGTCGTGTTGGGGAAAGTCTTTTCGTGCCGGGATAGGGTGGATGTCAATGTCAAAAATCGGATTCAGCAATGTGAGCTTTTGCAGCCCGGTTTCTTCTTCGGCCTCTTTTCGCGCCACCGCTACTATATTTTCATCACCATCGGCATGTCCGCCAGGCTGCAACCACCGTTGCAGCTTTGCGTGATGAACGAGCAGGGTATATTGCCTCGATTGATCGATGATCCATGCAGACCCTGTCATGTGGCCGGGCAAGTGATCACGGTGGTAGGCGCGCGGATTTTTGAGTAGCTGGAGGAAACGAGCTACAAATTCTTGCTCTTCCGGAAATGCAGACGTGTACGCTTCAAGCGAAAGCGAAAGATCCTGTCGGGTTTTCATCCCGCTACTGAATGATGATCGTAACCTTGTTGATTTTCTTTTCTTCGAGCTTGCCCGTCTGTTCGCCACCTCCGCTGTTATCCTTGTCATCTTTTCTGACGATGACATAGTATTGGATCGCTTTAAGCTCTTTCAATTTCAAAACACCTTTTTTGTCCGTTACACCTTCTGCCACTACATTTTTTTCTGCTGTGTAGTCAGCCTCATTTTCAAATAGCTGAACTTTGGCGCCCTCAACGGTATTGCCAAGTTCATCACGAACCGTGACTGTTAACGTAGTTTTGATAAGCTGGAAGGCTGAAGCCGCAACGAGTAAAGTTACAATGAAGAGCGTGCGAATAGCAGGTTTCATAGAGTTTATGATTTGGTCAAAAGTAGGAAAGATTGCGCGTCAATTCAAGGCATGGTTAAGCGTTCACGGTTAACAGCGCTCAGATCGCGCTAAACGGAGCGCAGCGTTGGTTGAGTGATCGACAGCCGAAGAAGCGCAAAACTTCACTTAAACTCGCGCTCAATATGCCTGGCATAATTCACCTTGAGCTGTCGGAGCCGTGCGAGATGAACTTTCATTCGCTGAAGAAAATCGTCATAGTTTTTTCCTTCTCTGGTTGACCAAAGCACTTCTGACATCGCACAGGCTCTTGGGTACACCATGTATTCCACATGGTCAGCCGTTTTCATGTATTCCGACCACACGTTGCACTGCGAACCGATCACGTACTTCGATTCTTCGGCCGAAAGTTGTGGCGGAATGGGCTCGTAGCTATAGACTTTGCTTACCGGTGTGTATCCGATAATTGCAATCGGTTCCGTTTTGGCAGTGTCCTGGTAGTAGTCGAGGTAGACCCACTTACCCGGAGTCATGATTACATTATGCTTCTCTCTTGCTGCAGCGATGCCACCTTCTTCGCCACGCCAACTCATCACCGTGGCATTTGGTGCCAACCCACCCTCAAGGATTTCGTCCCACCCAATGATTTGCCGACCCCTGCTGTTCAGGTACTTCTCAACACGCCCGATGAAGTAGCTTTGGAGTTCATGCTCGTCCTTGAGTTTTTGGTCTTGAATTCTTTTCTGGCAATTGGGACATTCTTTCCATCGTGTTTTTGGACATTCATCGCCACCAATGTGGATGTATTCGCCAGGAAAGAGGGTCATCACTTCATCAAGTACATCCTGCATGAACGTGAACGTTTCTTCCTTGCCTGCGCAAAAAACTTCGGTAAATACTCCCCACGTGGTTGCCGTCTCATAGGGGCCACCGGTGCACCCCAGGTGCGGATAGGCCGCGAGCGCGGCTTGTGCGTGGCCAGGCATTTCAATTTCAGGAATGATCGTAACATGCCGTTTGGTGGCATAAGCGACCACGTCTTTGATTTCTTCCTGTGTGTAAAATCCACCATACGGCTTGCCGTCATAGACTACAGAAGCACGCGTTTTTGTTGTCGCTCGTCCAACAGGACTTTCTCTTCTAAATCCGCCAACAGAAGTCAGCTTTGGGTATTTCTTAATTTCAATACGCCATCCCTGGTCCTCAGTAAGGTGCCAGTGGAAGCGATTGAATTTATGATACGCCATCAGATCGATGTATTTCTTGATAAATGATACCGGATACATGTGCCGCCCGACATCGAGATGGAGTCCGCGGTATGCAAAGCGCGGGGAGTCGGTGATTTCAAGGAACGGTGTTTCGCGTTTTTCGGAGGCGAGAAGCTGGAGCAACGACTGCGTTCCATAAAACAATCCAGCGGGTGTTGTAGCCGTAAGCTGCGCGCCATTCTTATTGATTGATAATTTATATCCTTCCGGCAAAATTGATTTGTCGCTGTTGATGGACAATCGAATCGCGGTTTTGTTTTTTGATTTAGCGGGTACCGGAGTAAAACCCAATGCGATAAGACTTTCTTTAAAGACGTCCACGAGCCCCTGATCCACGGAAGTGTCAATTGACAGGTTTATATCTTTATCCCATGTAAGCGAGCCGTTTCTTACGGTGGTGGAGACGGGCTTTGGGACGATGGACAGTTGTGCACACGCCAGCGAAAGGCCGAGCACAAAGGCGATGACAACGGTTGCGAGCTTTTTCATAAAACATAGATAATGAAAAAAAGGTGTGTGGCCTTGAGCACATGGAGAAAGTTGCGTGCTCGCGGGCTCGGACCCACCCTCTTTGCTTTCGTCACCTCGAGTCTGCGGGATAACTATGGAATGCGCTATCACTATCGAGAGGCGAGTCTGCGGGATAACTATGAAATGCGCGATTACTATCGAGAGGCGAGTCTGCGGGATAACTATGAAATGCGCCATCGCTATCGAGAGGGGGCGCAGGCACTGTAAGAATGCACCTCGCAGACAAATCGTAGTCAGGACCTCTCGATAGTTATCCTAGCTTTCCATAGTAAGTTCGTAGGCTCGAGGTGACGAGAAAAAGTGTTGATCCTATTCACCCGTCACCTCGAGTCTGCCCGATAACTATGAAATGTGTCATCACTATCGAGAGGTACCGCGCAGGCACCTAAAAATGCACTCGTACACCAATCGTAGTCAGGACCTCTCGATAGTTATCCTAGCTTTCCATAGCAAGTCTGTAGGCTTGAGGTGACGAGAAAAAAGTGTTGATCTGCGGGATAACTATGAAATGCGTCATCACTATCGAGAGGGGCGCAGGCACTGTAAGAATGCACCTCGTAGACAAATCGTAGTCAGGACCTCTCGATAGTTATCCTAGCTTTCCATAGCAAGTCTGTAGGCTCGAGGTGACGAGAAAAAAGGGTTGATCCTATTCCCCGTCACCTCGAGTCTACGCGATAACTATGAAATGCGCTATGACTATCGAGAGGCGAGTCTGCGGGATAACTATGGTTCACAAGGTGAATTGTCAGACATATCTGATCTTTTCGTGGAGATCTTCCCATTTTGGATTGAGTGCGATTATAAGCAACACTTTTTTTAGATGAGAATATTTCTTCAGTTGTTTTTCACGGACAATTGCATCAGTGATCGTCTCAAAACTCTCGTAGTAGACGAGTTTGCTGATGCATTTTCGGGAAGTGTAGCTGTTTACATAAAATTTGTTTTTGTGTTTTTCAACCCTCCCAAAAAGATCTGAAGTTACGCCCACATACAATGACTTGTTGTCAAGACTTGCCAGGATATAAACGTTTCCACCAGTTTGCATTTGACAAAACAGGTGGTTTTTCAGTTAGCTAGCAATCCTCCAACTTTCGGGCATATTAGATGTAGACGTACATAAACGTTAAAAGGCAACTATGGGCGTTTCGCGGGGAGCGTGCGCAGCCAGCCTCTCGAAGCTGCTGGGACCCACCGTCTTTGCTATCGTCACCTCGAGTCTGCGCGATAACTATGAAGTGCACTATCACTATCGAGAGGCGAGTCTGCGGGATAACTATGAAATGCGCCATCGCTATCGAGAGGGGCGCAGGCACTGTAAGAATGCACCTCGTAGACAAATCGTAGTCAGGACCTCTCGATAGTTATCCTAGCTTTCCATAGCAAGTTCGTAGGCTCGAGGTGACGAGAAAAAAGTGTTGATCTGCGGGATAACTATGAAATGCGCTATCGCTATTGAGAGGGGCGCAGGCACTGTAAGAATGCACCTCGTAGACAAATCGTAGTCAGGACCTCTCGATAGTTATCCTAGCTTTCCATAGCAAGTTCGTAGGCTCGAGGTGACGGTCAGGAGGGGTGGGTTCATTTCCGAAGGAAACAACGCCTCCGGCCTATTGCGCGAGATGATGGAGTGGGTGGTTGTTAGACGTCTTAAGTTTTGTCAAAGCACAAAAAAAAGCTCTCAATCACTTGAGAGCTTTCTGTCTTTCTGTATTCAAGTCCCCTTTAGGGATTTAGGCGTGGATATTACCTCAGCAGCACAACTCCGCCACGTTTCTCCTGGATCCCTTCACCCGGACGGTATGTACTCTTAAACTGTACTTTATACGAGTACGTACCGGGAGGCAATGGTTGTGCAGGGTTATTGTTGTACCCTCCATTCCATTTGAAATCGCGGCTCGCAGACTGGAAGACCATTTCACCCCAGCGATTGAAAATGAAGATCTGGAAGTCGGTGTCGGCAATGAAGAAGGTAAAGAGTTTGAACTCTCGGTTTACGTATTCGCCTCCCTCGTTGACTTCGCTACCTGGCCTGAACGCGTTCGGTCCGGTGATGCGCGGGTCGCACTCTTCCACCAGTGTAATGCCATCGGTGTTTGAGCACATAAATGAATTGGTCATCGCCACTTCGTAAAACCCGACATCGGTTGCCGTGTACGTTTGTGTTGTCACGCCCGTGGATACTCCATCCTTAAACCATTCATAGGATAAATTGTCCGGCCCTGCGTCAAGCACAACTTGCTGTGTTGTCGGGTCAAGGTTTGCGGGATCAGGGCAAATAATTCCCTTCTCAGGTAGTAACCCTGGCGGATTTGGAGAAAGTATAATGTTGAAATCCTGGGTTCGTACACATTGGTCGCCCGTGGTTGCAACTCTGACACTGTACAGGCCATTTTCAGTCTGAACTATAGAGGTTCCGGATTGATTTGGAATCTGCACTCCATTTCTGAACCATTGAATTGTAACAGGACTGAGGTTGGCTGTTGTCGTGATCGTAAATGGTGCTTCCTGACACGGAGGAGTCGAGGCAAGGGTTATCTGCAGATCGCCCTGGATTGCCACTTGCTTTTCAGCAGACGTAAATACGCAACCTGTCACAGTGTTAACAACTTCCACGCGATAGCGCGCACCGTTGTCGGCTGTTGTCACGGAGATCTGCTGGCCACCACCGCCTGGTAGTGCAGTAGAATTTCGATACCAGCGATAGGTATATGTGCCCACAGGCTGAGCGGAGAGGAAGGCCTGGTCGCTGCATGCATCTGGTAGAGCAAAATCCGGAGTCAGGATTCCCTCAACGACAACGGTGATCGCAGTATCGAGCTGGCAGAACCCAGTTTGTGTCGCAGTAAGATTATAGGTGTGAGTTCCATTCGGTGGCGTTGCTTGAACTGTTGCTGCGTTAACAGTTGCCGGAACTATATTCGGCCCCGTCCATGCATACGAATTTGCGCTTCCCACTGCGGTAATTGTAATTGGATTGACACAAGTGTTTGGTGAAAGCGTAAGCGGAACTTCAGGGCTTTCATTGACAAGGACCTGCGGACTGGAGGCAGTACATGCTGCGGCACCAACCCCTTGCGTTACTTCAACAACATATTGTTGATTATTACTTGCCAGCGCAGTTGTCGTTAGGAAGCTCGCGCTGTTAACTGTAGTTGGACCTTGTGCATTCG
>DASWTP010000147.1:0-28761 GCA_036402075.1 Chryseosolibacter sp.
TAAGACCGTGGATTGATTTTTGTACCAGCTTTTTACCTTGAAAGTCTTCATAAAATGATCAGCCAGGTCAGATGGATATTTCTTGCGGTGGTCATGTGCCTCCCTGGCCTCGTTTTGTCACAAGAGAAAGATTCCGTTGCGGCTGACACTACAAAACGCAACATCATTGAGACCATAAAAGGTGGTCGCGTGTCCAAACGACTACTAAAATCCATTACCCGTAAAAAGCAAACCAACCCCACCGCTGCGGTTCGAAGTGAGGATGCGTTTATGCCTTTTGAAGGTAAGATCATCCGCAAGATCGAAATTCGTCATATAGGTTTCGACAAAACGGTTTACGATACCACCCGGAATATCCGAAATACGATTACGCGTGTCAGCAAGGCACTCCACAGCAACTCGCGGGAATGGCTGATCCGTGATCATCTCTTCATTCGCGAAAACCGGCCGCTGAGTCCATACAAAATGGCAGACAATGAGCGATACCTTCGTGACCTGGATTTTATCCTGGACTCGAAAATTTACGTGGTACCGTTAAGGAATCGTGATTCAGTTGATGTTGTTGTCTTGACGCGTGACGTGTTTAGCTTAGGGGGAAGTTTTAATCCATCCAGCCCGACCAAAACGCGTTTCCGGCTATATGATACTAACCTGGGAGGCTGGGGGCAGCGAGTTCAATTTAATGGGCTGATCGAAGACGGAAGAGATCCGGCCTTTATCTACGAGGCGTTGTATCGGAAGAATAGTATCGGTGGAAGTTTTGTAAACGGCACCATAGGGTATACCCAGCTTAACAATGCGAGCAGTTATGGCGATGAGGAGGAAAAAGCATACTACATTCGGCTCGACCGTCCGCTGGTATCGCCCTACACAACCTTTGCCGGGGGAATGGAAATCAGCCGCAACTGGTCAGAAAATTTCTTCCATCGAAATGATACGCTTTTCCGCAACTATCGCTATGTGGTAAATGACTTTTGGGTCGGTTATAATATTGGTGTTCGCAACAACAGTTCGAATCGAAGCCGGCACTTTGTTGCAATCCGGGCTTTCGACCAAAAATTTATTGACAGGCCAGCGCAGCAACGCGAACGAGAAACCGTTACTTACAACGATCGGTCTTTCGTGCTCGGAGGCTTAACGTTCTTTAAACAGAACTTCTACACGGCCAGCTACATTTATGGATTCGGTAGAACGGAAGACGTTCCCTATGGCCACAGTATGTCGTTATACCTCGGCTGGTCGCGAGAGCTGCATCGAAAAAGACCCTACGTAGGACTTGAATTCGAGAAGGCAATTGTTACGCGCAGAAATGAGTTCTATAACATTGCCCTTCGGACGGGCGGATACCACAATAACAAAAAGCTGGAAGATGGAATAATCCTGCTCTCCGGTTCAATGACGAGTCGGTTAATCCCATATGGTGAGTTGTTGATGCGCCAGTCGTTCACCGTAGATTACACGCGTGTATTCCGACAGCAAACAACGTTGCCGCTCGACATCAACAATGAATTTGGACTGCGGTATTTTGTAGCCGACAGCCTGTGGGGAACCAAACGTTTCCATGTGAACACCGAGACCTTGGTCTTTACGCCTATCAGCCTTGCAGGATTCAGATTCGCACCGTTTGGCTTTGGCGAGATGGCCATGATCAACGATGACTCAAAAAGTATTTTTTCAGAAAAACCTTATTTCGGTTTTGGGGGTGGCGTGCGCACGCGGAACGAAAATCTTGTGTTTGGAACAATTGAGCTACGGTTCGTTTATTTTCCGCGGGTGGTTGAAGACATGCAGACGTTCGCCATCCGCGTGAGCAGCAACCTTCGGGTAAAGTACAGTGCCGGATTCGTGAAACCGCCAGGGTTTGTCCGATTTAACTAGTGCACTTTTACGTTCAGCGTGCTGAGCCAGTCAAAAATAGCCTTCTCATCTTCTTCCGTCAGCTCCCGTCCGTCATGTAACATGGTGTAGGCCTTTAATGGCATTGACTTGTCTTCGGTGACTTCACCAATTTCTTCCAGCTTATGCTCCGCTTTTTCGGCCGGATAGTTTTTGAATTCCGAGAAGTTCAGGTGCTCCTTGCCCTCGTGTACGTGTGCTGCGAGCCACCAGCCGATCGGTTGCACGTTTACATACCAAGGGTAGTTCGTGTTGTTGCTATGACAGTCGTAACATTTTTTTACGAACGTCTCGTGGAGGTTTTGCGGCATCGCGTACACGTGGCTGATGTCGTTGTCTGTGATTATGTTTTCGGAACGATTCTTCGTAGGCTGAATGAATTGCATTACCACTAAGAGGATAATGACCAGCACACCGATTTTGCGACTTGCTTTCATTGGGGTTGGATTATAAGCCTACATAATATACCAGTAATAAAATCCCTTTCAAAATAAGCTCGGTCGCGGTAGGCGCTGCCCTAGTGCCCGCGGACCAAATGACTCCATCTTTTTTCCGAATTGCTTATATTTACCATCATTCCTTACCCACTATGAGAAAAATATTCGTTGTCTCCAGCATCGCTTTAACTTTACTGATCTTGCTCTGGGCCTACTTCTGGATTGATGCCCTGTTCGCATTTGTCATTGTTGGCCCATTGATCTACATGGGTGTGGCCGATATGCTGCAAACAAAGCAATCCATTAAACGGAACTTCCCGTTACTGGGTAGATTACGTTATGTGTTCGAAGATATGCGGCCGAAGATCCAGCAATATTTTGTCGAATCCGATACCGATGGCTCACCCATCAACCGAAATGAACGTTCAGTAATTTATCAACGCGCTAAAAAGCAGATTGACACCATTCCTTTCGGAACACAGCTTAACGTCTATGCTGAAGGGTATGAATGGATGACGCACTCGATCGCTCCCATCGACCATCATAAAGTTGAGGCTCATCCACGAGTGATCTTTGGTGGATCGAAGTGTAAACAACCCTACGCCTGCAGCATCCTGAATATTTCTGCCATGAGCTTTGGATCGCTAAGCGGGAATGCTGTGGAGGCATTGAATGCAGGAGCTAAGATCGGTGGCTTCGCGCATAACACCGGTGAGGGGGGAATTAGCCCACATCATTTGAAAAATGGAGGAGACCTGATCTGGCAGATCGGTACCGGGTATTTTGGAGCGAGGACGGAAGATGGAAATTTTTCCGAGGAAGCGTTTTCAAAGAATGCAGCACGTCCCGAAGTTAAAATGATTGAGATCAAACTATCGCAGGGCGCCAAGCCCGGTCATGGTGGTATTTTGCCGGCAAAAAAGAATACACCGGAAATTGCCGCCATTCGTTTAGTGAAGCCTGGAACCACAGTTTTTTCACCTCCGTACCACAGCGCCTTTACTACACCCATTGAGTTGATAAAGTTTATTGAAAAACTCCGCGCCTTATCGGGTGGAAAACCAGTAGGATTCAAACTCTGCATTGGGAGGAAAAGCGAATTCCTGGGAATCTGTAAAGCGATGGTGCAGCTCGACAGCTACCCTGACTTCATCACGATTGATGGGGGCGAAGGCGGCACCGGAGCTGCACCGCCTGAATTCTCAAATTTTGTTGGAATGCCGTTATTGGATGCACTGGCTTTTGCCGATGATGCGCTCAGGGGGTTCGGCATCCGCGAGCAGATGAGACTGATTGCCTCAGGAAAAGTGCTTACCGGATTCCATATCATTCGGGCAATGGCGCTGGGTGCCGACACCTGCAACAGTGCCCGCGCCATGATGATGGCGTTGGGATGTATCCAGGCCCTCGAATGTAACCGCAACACGTGTCCTACCGGGGTGGCGACACAGGATCCTGTGCTCGTAAACGGACTGGTGATCGATGACAAAAAAGTCAGGGTGGCTAATTTCCATAAACACACTGTCGACAGCTTTGTCGAGCTTCTCGCGGCTGCCGGCCTTGACAAACCAGATAAGATTGACCGGACCCATGTTTACCGAAGGGTATTTATGAACATGGTTAAAACCTATGAAGAGATCTATCCACCGCTGCCAGAAGGCTGTCTGCTGGAAGGGGGTGACTCACCTATCGAATACGACACTTACCTCAGCCGTGCCTCGTCAATGAGTTTCGGGTAATTTTTTTTGATTTTGGAAAAAGGCGTTCTGGGAGGAATGCCTTTTTTATTACCTTTGCGAAACTATATACACCAGTGCTTCGCAAATTCTTTCCATTAGACAAGAATTACATCCTTGAGGAGGCACAACTGTCACTGGAAGAACCGCTTCTTCATTACCTGGTTGATTATGTAAAGGTGGAATACCTGCTCCGCCACAACCCGCTCGGGATCAAAGATGAGATGTCAGAAAAGATTTCGCAGCATACCCAGACCGACTACCGTCACTTAAATGAGTTTTATTTTAACCTGATGGGGATTTTCAGGTACAGGTATTACTCGGATAACCAGCTCACATTCCTGTTTGATGGCAAGGACGATTTTAAAAAGTACCAGGAAGAGTGGTCAACTCAGTT
Source organism: Chryseosolibacter sp. (assembly GCA_036402075.1). Taxonomy (GTDB): domain Bacteria; phylum Bacteroidota; class Bacteroidia; order Cytophagales; family Cyclobacteriaceae; genus Chryseosolibacter. The sequence goes on from DASWTP010000147.1 coordinate 4,467, forward strand.
TAAGAAATGGGTTAAAGAATTCTGTGCACACCATAATTTCCTACGTGCAGTACTGGACCTTACTGTCTATTATCCAGTCGACAGCCCAATCCTGATGGTCGACAACCGGATGAATGCCTTCATCACGCAGCACTTCGAGATTAAGTTTCATCCTCAGAAAGGTATTGTGAAGCGAAGCGCTTAAGTTATTTCAGATTTTAGATTTAAGAGTTAGGTGTGGTCTACGATATTTGATTCCGTCACGGTAAACAAATCTTAAATCTAAATTCTTAAATCTTAAATGGACTACCGCTGAATAACAAACTCGGTAAAACCTTCCAGCCCAGCCTCCTCTATATTACAACGCTCTACCCTTGCAGCCTTCGGACCCTGTGAGCACCAGCTGATAAATTTTTCAAGATCTTTTTCTTCACCTTCTGCTTCAATATACACAGACCCATCTGGCTGATTTTTTACAAAGCCTTTAATATCCAAATGGTCAGCCGATGTCTTGGTAGAAGCGCGGAAGAATACTCCCTGTACTCTTCCGGCTACTGTTATGTTCAGATGCTTTCGCATGATGCGAATGCGTTTAGATGATATAATCTGTACTGAGGAACGCTGATTCGCGATTGCGGATTATGTTTCCTAGCATTTGCTTGTTGTTGTCATTTGACTTAGTGGCAACGAGTGTCCGGATTGAAAATACCCGAAGTGCATCTGATACCGACAGCGTTCCCTCAGCCGAATCTTTCCGCCCGTTGAACGGAAATGAATCCGGCCCACGTTGCGATTGAGCATTGAGATTGATTCGGCCAACCTGGTTGGCAAACGCATCCATTAACCGAGCCACGCGTTTCGAATCGCTTCCGAAAATACTGACCTGCTGACCGAAGTTTGAGTTCACGACATATTGAATGGCTTCTTCATCGTTACCGAATGCCACGATTGGAACGATAGGCCCAAACTGTTCTTCGTAGTATACTTTCATTTTGTCGTTAACCGGGTACAAAACCGCAGGGTACATGAAGGAATTGAGGTACTCGCCTCCGTTTTCGTTGATGATTTTCGCTCCATGCTTTTTCGCATCGTCTACGAGGTCGCGCAGGTAATCCACTTTTCCTGGTTCAGGCAGTGGCGTGAGGCCCACGCCCGCATCCCACGGCATACCGGGCTTGATCTTCTTTATTTCAGCAGTAAACTTCTCGATGAACTTATTGATGATGTCTTTGTGAACGTAAAGGATCTTCAATGCCGTGCATCGCTGTCCATTGAAGGAGAGCGAACCGGTGATACATTCAGCAACGGCATTGTCAAGATCAGCATCCGGTAGAACGATCGCAGGATTTTTTGCATCAAGTCCGAGGATGGCCTTCAGGCGGTGAGGCTTTGGATGAAGTTTTTTCAGATCATTCGCACCTTTGTTTGTGCCAATGAAAGCAAACACATCAATTTTGCCTGATTCCATCAATGCGCCAACCGTCTCTCTGCCTTTTCCATAAATAATATTGATAACACCAGCAGGAAAACTGTCGCGGAAGGCTTCGAGTAACGGCTTGATTAATAACACGCCATATTTTGCCGGTTTGAAGACAACGGTATTTCCCATGATCAATGCCGGAAATAACGTGGTGAACGTTTCGTTCAGAGGATAGTTGAATGGCCCCATACACAACGCAACGCCTAGCGGCACTCTGCGGATTTGTGCCATGAATCCTTGCTCTTCCACCAGTTTCGCAGAACTTCGATCAAGGTCCTTCAGCGCCTTAATAGTGTCTACCAGGTAGTCGCACGTACGGTCAAATTCTTTTTCGGAATCCTTCAGGCTCTTGCCGATCTCCCACATGAGAAGTTTCACGACTTCACCGCGTTTGGTTCGCATCGCAGCGAGAAACTTTTCAATGTGCTCGATGCGCTGTGTTACGCTCATGGTTGGCCATGCGCCTCTTCCGAGGTCGTAAGCTTTCACTGCGGCATCCAGTGCCTCAAGTGATTCCTTCGATGTGAGCAGCGGAGTGCTGCCAATCACTTTCTGTTTGTAGCCTGAGCCGTCTTTAATGAATACCGGACTTAGCACCGGATTCAGATTTCCGGTCCAGGTTTTCAGTTCGCCATTGATCAGGTATTCGCGTTGATCAAGAGGTTGAGCAATTTTAAACTGCTCGGGGATTTCGTTCTCCGCTGGGAAAACATTCGCAAGAATTTGGCTCATTCGTGTTTAGTGATTTTTTGGGTTGGTTCCTACAATGGAAACCCCTGAAGATGTTCCGATTCTGGATGCTCCCGCGTTGATCATTGCCAAAGCCTGCTCATAGGTCTTAATTCCTCCTGAGGCTTTGATTCCGACTGTTGGTGGAAGACATCGTTTCATCAATGCAATATTTTCTTCAGTGGCGCCTGAAGGTGCAAAGCCGGTGGATGTTTTTACAAAGTCTGCACCGGCATCGGCACACAATTTACAAGCATTTTCAAGTTCCGAATCAGAAAGATACGCAGTCTCCACGATTACTTTCAATAGCCTCTGATGATCGTGGGCCAATTTGCTGCATTTCGCGATCTCAATTTTTGTCCAGGGGATACCGGTTTTAAACGAAGTGATGTTCCAAACTACATCGATTTCGTCAGCCCCGTTATCGATTGCGCGCTTGATCTCGTCAAGTTTTGTTTCGGTCATCGAGTATCCCAATGGGAAGCCCGCAACCGTTACCAGTAAAATTTTATCTTTTCCTATCTCGCGCTGTGCTCGCTTGACCCAAAACGGAGGAACACAAACACCAGCGAAGTTGTGTGCCCTCGCTTCGTCAACAAGTTTGTCAATAGCACCAATGGTGAGGGTAGGACTTAGGTTAGTATGTTCTATGTAGGAAGCGATATCCATCAGACCAAATTACGAAAATTCGACCCCGGTTAAAGCACCAATAACCAAGCACCAAATTTCAAACAGTGAACGCCATAGTTGACCAATTTGTCTCAATTTCTTAAAACAAAAAGACCAAACTCCAAACACAATGTATACTGTGTTCGAAATTTGGTTATTTGATTATTGGTGCTTTAAATCTTTAGTGCCTTATTCCACACTCCTTGCAATACCGCATCTTTCCCGGTTTGCGTTTCTTCGGTGGCTTTTTGTGGCCGAAGTACATAGGGTCTGAGTATTGAGGTTTTGCTGCGAGCTTTTCGTTTTTGCGTTTTGTTTTTTCAAGCTCTTCCATTCGTTCGTAGAACTCCTGCTCAGCGTTATAAGTTGCTCCTTTGGATGGCTTGCGCGCTACTTTTGGACCATACGTTTTTTCTGAAGGGCCGGGGTTCAACGCAGAAGGTTGCTCTACAGGAGCTTTGGATGACTTGTTCTTTCTTTTCTTCTTTTTTGACTGAGCGTACGTTGCTATCGAAAGAAGAAGACATATTCCTATTATGAACCACCTTTTTGCCATATCACTAGTAACTCAAATAACCAATTAAAAATTGCTTAAGCAAAACGGTTTACGTGAATTCGATCGGTGAACTGCGGATAAAAACTGTTTAATGGCTGGTTAGCTACTTTTGGGCTGAAGCATGGATTGCTGTCTGCGATATGTCCATGGAGGAGTTGGATTCGAATCCTTCCATAATCCCTTTCCGTCCTTTTCCGCTGAAGTTCTGACGCTTTCAAGCTCCGGTTTTGGATTACGCTCGGATGTCCAAGCAAGCCCTTTTTCCAAAAGTTCAATTCGCGCATCAGTTTTGCCCTTTATTAAAAGCACACCCACGTTGTTGCCCTTGCGATCTTTCCCGTGGATTTGAATGGTGACTTCCTTTTTAAGAGCAAGCTTCTCAAGAAATTTTTTCGCTTCGTCACCGTACTCCTGCGTAAGTTCCGGACAGTCGATGTCAGCAAGAATGAGCGTCAGGACTTCGTTTTCCGCAGTTCTTACTTCGACAGTATTTCCGTCAACTACGGTTATCACCTGGGCACTCATTATGCCATCGTTCGCGAGCGCGAATCCTGGAAATAATGTTATGGCGATAAAAAGAATCGATTTGATCATAGTCCAAGGTGCTTTAAAACCAGCCAGCAAGCAATTATAAATCGAACCAGCAATTTCTTATGTAAGAATTTTTGAGCGTTAGCGCATTAAAATTCCGCGACATGGCCGTGCGCGGGCTGGCGGGCTTTTGAAATCCCATTTTTTGGTAGAATGTTGTCTTGTAAGAATTCAGAGTTTAACTGCACTTACGCGCTTATTCGGACATTTCCATCACAATCATAACCCCAGGGATTCTGATCGGTCTTTCTCCAGCCCCATTGACAAGGCATCACTGCTCCCAAGCGTGACACAGTCTACCCATATTGAACATCAAGCCGGATTCTCAAAAAGACGCCTTGATTTGGACTATTTGCAATAATTGTCCAGCTGGAATCTCGCCTTCGCATCTCCGAATTCAACCGCTTTTCGCCAATCAAAGCACGCTTTGTCTTTTTGTTCCATTCGGTAATACAGATTGCCCCGTTGCTTATAAAAAGATGCGTTTTTCGGTTCGATTTTGATCGCTTCATCCATGTCCGAAATTCCGGCACCTGGGTCGTCAAGGGCTGCTTTGCAAGTTGCGCGGTTGTAATAGGCGATGGCATCGGTTGGGTTAAGCTGAATTACCTTGTTATAGTCAGCGATTGCGCTTTCATAATCCTCGATCGCTTCTTTGATCAGGGCGCGATTAAAGATTGCATTGAAATTTTTCGGATCAAGCTCCACAGCCTTGTTCAATGCAAGAACCGCACTTTTCGTGTCCTCGATCTGGAGGTAAGCCCTTCCCATGTTCAGGTAAAGTTCGATGATGGCAAGGCCTGCCTTTTGTGCATTTTCAAAATCTTTCAAGGCTGCAGCATAGTCCTGGTTCTCTATCAACATCAGCCCGCGTTTGTAGAATACATCTTTGTCCTTCACGCCAGCGTTTATGATTTTATCAAAGTATTCCAGTGCCGGTGCGTACTTTTTGGCATTGTAGTAACTCTCACCGAGTAGCTGAAGGAGCGTTACCTCAGGTTTTTCGGAAAGTTTTTCAACCATCCGGAAATCTTTCGCTGCTTCATCAAATTTTGAAGTCTTGTAGTACGTCATTCCCCGGTTCTCATAAGCCTTTGCATATTCCGGGTTCTTGGCAATGGCCTGGTTGAAATCTGGAAGAGCTTCGGAATATTTTTCGAGCTGGTAGTATGCTTTTCCGCGGTTGTTGAAGAGCACGGCATCTTTCACGCCAAGCGTCATCGCCTGGCTGTAATCTTCAATCGCAGATGAGGCATTTCCTGTCACAAACCTGGCATCACCACGATGGAAAAATGCTGAGCCGAGCTTGCTGTCGCGTGTAATGGCTTCACCGTAGTCCTTTATTGCTTCATCATAATTCTTCGACTCGTATTTGCAGTAGCCACGCATGTCGAAGGCGGTGGCATCAAGGGTGCCGGTTTGAATAGCCTTGTCCAGGTCTGCCTGCGCAGTTTTATAGTCCTTCAGGAAAAATTCGCAAGTTCCCTTCTTAAAATACAACTCTGTCCCTGTTTCTCCGAGGCTGATTGCCTTCGCGAAATCGGGAATTGCTTTGTCGTATTGTTTCAGTTCGAACAGTGAGAACGCCCGGGCAACAAATACCTGCGGATCGGAGGTTGCTCCCTCAATGGCCTTCGTCAAATCGGGAACTGCTTTCTCATAGTCTTTCACCATAAAGCGCGAGACGCCAAGAAATCTATAGTCATCGGTTTGTCCTTCACCGCGCGAAACCACAATGGCTTCATCCGCTATCACACCGGGGTGGTCCTTGAGCTGATATTTTGCGGCTCCGCGATTCTTCAGCGCCTGAGTATAATCTTTTTTTATGCCCAGTGCGCGATCAAAATCTGCGATGGACTCTTTCACGAGGCCTGTATTCAGTTTTGCTTTTCCACGATTATTAAACACAACTTCGTGATTTGCTCCAAGGGTGATTGCTTTGTCGTACGATTCAATTGCCCCAGCAAGGTTGTTTTGCTTAAACCGCGCATTTCCTAACTGAAAGTAAATTTCGTTGTTCTTACTTTCAAGCTGCGCAGCCTTTTCCAGGTGTGGAATGGATTCCTTTTCTTTTTGCGTAGCGAGGTAGGAGAGTGACAATGTCTCAAATATGACAACGTCTGTCCGGTTCTTTAGCGCTGCTTTCTCGAGATCAACGATGGTGGACGGATAATTTTTCTGCTCGTAAAATGCTTTTCCACGTTTCAGGTAAAGCTCGTCCTCCTTTTCTCCAGCGCTTTCGGCTGCAACAAGGGCGTCAGTGGTGCCTTTAAAATCCTTTTTGTCGAACCTCAGGTAGCCAAGGTATAATGCCACCTTTCCATCTTTGTCACCGGTTCTAAAAGCCTTATCCAGGTTTGCGAGTGCCTGGTCAGCGTTCTTAATGTTGTAATATGAGATGCCGAGCATTTTTGTGATCTCTGGCGAATCGCCCTCGGTTGCCTTTCCCTTTTCAAGGTCGGATGCAGTGCCCGCAAAATCGTTGATGGCATATTTTGCATAGCCGCGATTGAGAAAAGCCTTGCTGTAGTCCGCTTTTAACTGGATGGCCTTGTCGTAATCAGCAATAGCCCCGTTGAAGTCTTTGGTGTTTGCTTTTGCTTTGCCGCGATTGTTGAAGACGACCGCATCCTTTTGATCGACCTTGATCACGTTATCGTAGTTTTTGATCGCGTTCGCAAAATCGTTTTTCAAAAAGTAGAGGTCGCCAAGAATCCGGAATGCTTCCACGTCAGTGGCGCCCATGCTCACGGCCTTCTCCAGGTCAGCCAGCGCAAGGTCATTTGACTTTTGTGCGAAGTGCGAATAGCCGCGATAAAGGAAAATTTCTTTCGTATTGACGCCTGCGGTCACTGCCTTGCTCAGCGACTCTACTGCGCCTGCATATTCCTTGTTTTTATACTGACACGTTCCGAGCTGGGTGAAGACATCTTTGTCCGTCACGCCCATCGCAACAGCGCTGGAAAGATTTTTCGCGGCCTCCGCACAATTGCCAAGGGCGGAGTAGCTAAGGCCCAGCATCCTGAAAACATCTTTGTCGCGGACAGCTTTCTGAACAAGTTTCTCCAGTGTTGATGCGGTGTTTTTGAAATCGTTGAGGGTATAGTAAGCAGTGCCTAATTTTTGAAGGAGTTCATTTTCGCTTCTTCCTTTATTGACAAGTTTTTCAAAATCTGCGGCTGCGTTTTTCCAGTCCTGATTCTTGTAATACGCATCTGCCCGGTTCTCAAGAGCTTTGTCGTAGTCCGCTTTCAATTCAAGCGCTTTGGTAAAATCCGGAATTGCGCCCTTGAAATCCTGCGTATTATATTTTGCTTTTCCCCGGTTATTGTAAGATACCGCATCATCGGCTTGCAGCCTGATCGATTCATCGTATGCCCTTATTGCTCCTGCAAAGTCGTTTTTTACAAACTTAATGTCGGCAACCTGCTTAAAGGCGAGCGCATCGGTTAACCCCATCGCAATTGCTTTCTCGAGATCTTTCAATGCATTGTCCGGGTCTTTCTGTTCAACCTCGGCTGAGCCCTTATACCAGAAAAGCTCTTTTGTATTAATGCCTGCTGCTGCGGCCCGGCTCAGAGATTCAATGGAAGCTTGATATTCTTTGTTTTTGAATTGGCAAGTCCCGAGGTGATAGAAAACATCTTTGTCAGCTACGCCAAGCGAAACAGCGGCCACCAGGTGCTTCGATGATTCGGTGCACTCGCCCTGATAGGCAAGGCTGAGTCCCAGCATCCTTAACACCTCTTTGTCTTTGACACCTTTGTCAACTGCTTTTTTCAGTCGCTCCGAAGACGACTTGTAATCGCTCAAGGCAAAAAAGGAAGTCCCGGTTTTTTGAAAGATTTCCGTATCCGCCCTGCCGGCTGCCAGGACTTTGTCGAAATCTTCAATGCTTCCTTTCCAATCCTGTAGTTTATAGCGAGTTTCAGCCCGGTTTTCATAGGCTTTTTCGTAGTTCGCTTTTAGCGCAATAGCCTTGTCAAAATCCGGAAGGGCACCTTTAAGATCCTGGGTGTTATATTTTGCTTTTCCACGGTTGTTGAACAGGACGGCATCCTCTTTACTCGCCAAAGCCTTGTCGTAATAATTAATGGCATCTTTGAAATTATCCATCCTGAATTTTGCATTGCCGAGATTAGCGAATGCATCAAAGCTTTTTGCGCCAAGGCCGATGGCTTTTTCTAGATCCGTTGCCGCGCCCTGGTAATCGTCCAGCACGTATTTTGTGTTTCCGCGGAACTCGAAAAGCTCGGCAGAATTGATCCGGGCCTTGAGTGCTTCATCAAAGTCGACTTTTGCTTTTTCGTATTCTTTGAGCTGATAATACGCAACACCACGTTTTACGTACACTTCTTTATTTGTAAAGCCGGAATTGATAAGCTGCGTGAAGCCAAGTGTGGCGTCCGTGTAGTCGCCAGTGTTCAGTTTTTTCAGTGATGCTTCCCACTGCACATTTAAGAGGGAGTCGGTTTTTTGTGCTAACGCGAACGTAAAGAAGAAGGCAAAGAAGAGCGTGAAGTAGCTTACTTTCATACTTGACAAAGTTGTAGGGAAACAAAATTATCAAATATGGCCGGTATTTTAACGGGAAAGTTGTAGCACAACTAGACTTGTAAGAATTCGCCTAAAAAATTGAGGAAATTGAATAAGAGGATCGGAAGCACAATTTATCCAAACAGCTTTGCCCGCAAAAAATAGTACGCATGGGCGATGGGTTTGGTGAAACTCCCAAAAAAGTATGGCCGCTTCCTTGGTCAGAGGAGCCGAGTGTGTTTCTTATAATGTTGCGTTGTTGCTTTCTTCGAGAATTATCAAAGTGGTAGTCTGGATTCTTACCCTTTTTTTACTTCGCCCTTTACCTGCATTGTCTCCATTGTTGGCGAAGGCTTTCCACCGCGAGGCTCAACCGTGACCGCAAAAAGTACCGCGCCTTGCGCTACGTCTTTCATCTTGTGAAGACCCGAAAAATTTCCATCGAATACTCCTGCGTCTACCGGTTTTCCATCAATAATCGCCCATAATTGATATTGGTTTTCGCGGGCGAGCTCTTTCATGTTTTGCAGGCTGAGGTAAACTTCACGAGTATTTTCATTCCAGTATACAGAAGCCATTGCTTCGGGGGCATTTGATGTGCCGGTCATCACCACGCGCTGGAACTTCGGATTGTCCATGACACGCATATCGTTCTCAAGCCGGTCGAGGCGCTGGTTCACCTGGTTATAGTCTTGCGCCACCTGTTTGTTTTGGGCTATGAGCGTTGCAAGGTCGGATTGCGTTTCTTTCCACTTTGAGTGGTAGGAAAAAGCCAGATATGACGCAACAACCGCGATGGTGATTGATGCTGCAGCTGCAAATTTCCACAACGAAGCCGATGTAGCTTGCATTTCCACCACGCGAGATTCGGTCAACGGTTGGCTGGTTGGAATTCGGCCCATCAAATTTTCCTTCACTGACGGAGATGGACGCACAGCCGCGTGCATCAGCAAAGCTTCCTGTGCTTCCTCAACGCGAGCGAGCTCTTCTCTCAGCTGCGGATGAGCAGCCAGGTGCTTTTCCACCTCAGCCCTCTCGGCTTGTGAAAGTTCACCCAAAGCAAATGCTTCAAGAATTCCGGACGATATGTAATCGTTAATATTCAACGCACTCCTAATGTTGATCGTAGTTGTTGCATCGCAAGCCGAAGCCGTGTTTTGACGGTGCCGAGCGGAATATTGAACTCCTCGGCAACTTCAGATTGCGAATACCCTTCAAAATATAATTTCTGTACGATAAATTTCTGCTCCTCCGGAAGGGGCTTCAGCATCTCGCGTACACCAATACCTTCGACCTGCGTTTCAATGAATTCCCGCTGGTCAATTCTACTTACGACATTCTCGATGCCGCTGGTTTTCTTTTCCTTATTAATTTCTTTCGAGCGGGTTTTATCGATTGCCTGATTCCTGGCAATGTTCAGCATCCACGTAAATAACTTTCCTTTACCGGCATCATAGGTGGCAATCTTATCCCAGATTTTCACAAACACGTCCTGGAGAATTTCCTCGGCAACAGCCTCCTGCCGCACAATGCGGACGATTACGCCAAACAGCGCGCCCGAGTAGTGGTCATAGAGATATGAGAGCGCATCCTTGTCCCTGTTGCGCAGACGTTCTATTAATTCTTCTTCCGATATGGGTTTTCCGACTGCGATAAAATCAGCTTTGCTGTAAGTAAGAAAAATCGATACACATTATCAACCCGCTGACAGACTGGAGCATTCCTTATTTCTTTACGATGAGCAAAAGATCGAGGGCATCGGTGGCATCGTCAACAACAACATAATCACTATGGTGAATGGTACGCACGAGTTCGTTGTCGCTGGTTTGGAGCTTATTTCGATTAAGGCGGTTCATGATCTCGTAGGGAATTCGCAGTAAGGGAGCCGGAAGCCAATACTGCACGTTGAGGATATCCCAACGAGTATACCGCTCCACCGACTTCTTGTTTTCACGGTAATACTGCATCACCTTATCGTTGCCGGTGATACCCTTCATTTCGGCATCGGAAAAAATTTTGGCCGCAAGTGATTTCAATTCTTGCGGCAGGTATTCGCGCACATGCCACGGGTTTCGCGTCAGCGACATCTTGCGGTTTGGCGTTGTGAGAAGGGCGATGCCTCCTGGCTTCAATACCCGGTGAATCTCACGCAAAAACAATTCATCGTTCTTGATATGTTCAATAACCTGGAAGCTTACCACATAGTCGTAGGTATTGTCTTTGAGACTACCAAGTGGCGGAATGTTCATACTCATGAACTTACCTTGTGGGAACTTCTCCGACAAATTCTTAATGAGTGACTCAATCTTGTCGACTGCGGTAAAGCTTTCGCTTTTCCTGATCAGCAGGTCAACCCCACGGCCTTCACCACAACCGACTTCAAGAACATTGCCTTTTACGTAATCCTGGGCCACAACATAGGCCTTGAATAAGCGTTGGTGAATCGGATTATCGGAAGTAATTTGGTCGCTGGTGATTTCGGTGGTAAAGATTTTGCTCATGGCGGCAAAAATAAGCATTGTGTCATGTCCATCACAAATATCTTTTGCCCCGGCTGGTTAGTTGCTACCATGACGATCAACGACAAAAACTCATAATTTGACTGAGGCTTATGCGCATTATAATTGGATTCATCTCGTTATTCACCATTGCAGGTTCGACTATCGGTCAGCCCCTTCGCGATATCAACTACAACTACTTGTATAACCCAGACGAGACAGTGGCCTTCCAGTTGAAAGCCATTCGGCATACTTCTGATTGGGAAGTGCAGTTCAATATTCCCAAGAAAGACACGACCGACCTGCTTAGTACGTACCTGGTAGAGTGGAGTACACGCGAAACGTTGAGTGATAAAGAAAGCAAGCCTTTTTTTCCAGCGGAAATCCAGGGGTCTGCCGTTAAGGGATCGTTCCGGGTTCCATTTACAGACCGGACCGTATACCTGGTTGCGAAAGTGATTAATAAGCCCATGAAGCGTGCATGGATTTTCTTTCAGGCGCTGGAGCCAAATCATCCTGTGAATGCAAGCTTGGAGAATCGAGGCCACCCGGTGTTCAGACCTTTTGTAAATCTTTCTGATTCTGTTGTACTCCATGGGTTGCCAGAGGCAGTAGTGTCGTATTACAATGATTTATTTCCGGCTGCACAACCTCCGTTCAGCGAGTCGTTGGGTAAAGTTTCAAAAGGCATGAAAACGGACTCCACATTCACCATTCACCAAGGCGAAGTTGTCAGGCTTTCGAAAAAGGGCCTATATCTTATTCAACAGGATACAAATTCAGCAAGCGGGATTGCTGTGCGTGCGGAAGATGACTATCCGAAGCTGGCGAAAATAGCGAGCTTATCACCTCCCCTTGTCTACATCACCACCGCCCAGGAGTATAGCAAGCTGTTGCAGGCGAAGAATGATAAAAAATCATTCGATCGCGTCATCCTTGGGATTACGAATGATCGCGACCGTGCCAGCAGGCTGATGAGAAATTATTTCAGAAGAGTTGAATTGGCGAATTACTATTTCACGTCTTATAAAGAAGGCTGGAAGACCGATCGCGGAATGATTTATATCGTTTTTGGCCTGCCCGATGAGGTTTTTAAGTTTAACGACCGCGAAGTCTGGAATTATAGTCTTACAAAGCGGAACCTAAGTTTTACCTTTGTGAAATCGAGCAGTGTTTTTGATCCCGATAATTACGTATTGTTGCGCGATCAAAAATTCCAGCAGTCGTGGTACGAAACAATTGACCTGTGGCGTGGCTCGCGGTTCTGACCAATTAAGAAATTCAATGGAAAAAACAGACATGATTTATGGCACCCGGGCAGTTCTTGAAGCTGTTCACGCAGGTAAAGAGATTGAGAAGATTATGATCCAGTCAGGGCTGCAGAATGATCTGATTAAGGAATTAATTACGGCAGCCCGCCAGAAGCAGGTGCCATACACGTTTGTTCCGCAGGAGAAATTAAAACGACTTTCCTCAAAAAACCACCAGGGGGTAATTTGCTTGCTGTCTTCCGTAAGCTATGCTCCACTCGACAACGTAATCGACAAAGCCTATTCCGAAGGCCGCGAACCTTTGCTGTTGATTCTTGACCGCGTTACCGATGTGAGAAACTTTGGTGCCATTGCCCGCACAGCAGAATGTGCAGGAGTGGACGGAATCGTGATTGGCGAGAAAGGAAGCGCTCCTATTACGAGTGATGCCATGAAGACGTCAGCCGGTGCGTTGAACTACATGGCCGTGTCGCGGGAGAAAGATCTGAAGCAAACATTGAAACTTCTTCGCGAGACCGGAATCAAGATCCTGGCGTGTACGGAAAAAGCTTCGAAAAATATTTATGATGTGGATGTGAGTGGACCCGTGGCTATCATTATGGGCTCTGAAGAAGACGGTATCTCCGATGAGCTTTTGCGCGCAGCAGATGAACTTGTAAAAATTCCAATGAAGGGAAGGATCGGTTCGCTAAATGTCTCCGTGGCAACAGGTGTGGCGGTGTATGAGGTTATCCGCAAACGGCTGGCGAAATGAGATGTGTTCATGTGCTCGTGTTCTCACGTCCTCATGTTTCGATGGAATAAGTTACGCTGGTTGAGAACAACTTACTTCGCTGGGAACATGAGCACCTGCACACATGAACACATGCGCACGCTCAAATAAAGTCTGCTGAATTGGGTTTCGACTTCAGGTCGTTCACAAATCTCCTGAACTGTTCTTCCTTATCCTTCTCGCACACGATAAATACGTTTCCGAACTCTCCAACCAGGTAGCCGTTGAGTCCCTGGGCAACAATGAGCTTATCTCCCGATCCTTTGATGATACAGTTTCTTGTGTCATACGTCATCGCGTTAGCGTTGATAACGTTGTTGTTGGAATCTTTAGGAGAGATCTCGTGAATCGAGGCCCAGGAGCCGAGGTCAGACCAACTGAAGTTACCAAGGCAGACGTAAACATTCTGCGCTTTCTCCATGATCGCATAATCGATGGAAATACTTTTACACTGCGCGTATGCGGCAAGAATCGAATCTTTTTCTTCCCGTGTTCCGAGGCGCGTTTTGATTTCCTCAAACACTTCGGCCATTTCGGGCACGTGCGTTTGCAAAGCATGGATTACGGCCTGCACTCCCCAGATAAAAATTCCCGAGTTCCAGACGAAGTCACCACTTTCAAGAAATTTTTTCGCCAACGATAACTCTGGCTTCTCGGTGAATGTTTTTACTTTCTTAGCGAAGCTTTTCTCGGTGTGGTATTGAATGTAGCCGTAGCCTGTCTCCGGACGTGTTGGTGTAATTCCCAGCGTAATAAGCTTATCCTGCGCTTTCGCCTGGTCAACGGCCTTCTTAATCAAATCCTGGAATTCCTGCTCTTTTAGAATAAGGTGATCGGAAGGCGCTACAACAACCACTGCATTCGGGTTTATCTGGCTGATCTTGTAGCTCGCATAGGCGATGCACGGTGCGGTATTTTTTCGCATCGGCTCTGCCAGGATCTGGTCATCGCTCAGTTGTGGAAGTTGTTGCCTCACCAGCTCGGCATGTTCTTCATGGGTGACAACAAAAATATTTTCAATCGGGCAAAGCGGTGTGAATCTGTCAAGCGTAGACTGGAGCAGCGTTCTTCCGGTGCCCAGCACGTCAAGGAATTGCTTGGGTCTTGAGTTTCTGCTGTAAGGCCAAAAGCGCACGCCAACACCGCCCGCCATGAGTACAACGAATAAATTATTGTTCATTCTTCCAATAAGGGATAAAAGATTCTGTGAAAGCCGCGAGATACAAAATTAATCGAAATAATAGTCCAAATTTTTAAACTATTCCTTCTTTTAAAAGGTCGTGAAGGTGCACAAATCCGGCAATTTTTTCACCCTCCAGAACGGCAAGCTGAGTGATGCTATTCTCCTGCATGAGATGTAAGGCTTTCACCGCAAATTCATCTTTTTCTATCGTTTTGGGTTTGCGCGTCATAATATCGACTGCCCGCAACCTCTCAAACGATTCATTCCCCTGAAGCATTCGTCTCAAATCGCCATCGGTAATTATTCCCAGTAAATTATCGTTCCCATCTACCACTGCGGTGCACCCAAGCCTTTTTGAACTCATTTCGAGGATAACCTCCTTAATGGAAGAGTCAGGCCCGACTTTTGGAAGTTGGTTGTGCGTGTAAATGTCAGATACTTTCAGATACAGTTGTTTACCCAACGATCCCCCAGGATGGTACTCCGCAAAATCGTTGCTTGAAAAATCGCGGAGCTGCAACAGGCAAACTGCCAATGCGTCACCCATCGCCAGGTGTGCGGTGGTGCTGGTGGTTGGAGCCAGGTTATGCGGACAGGCCTCTTCTGCAATCGTTGCATTCAGCACATAATCGGCCTGCTGAGCTAAATATGAATTTGTATTGCTCACCAGGGCAACAAGCTTCGATCCTCTTCGTTTGAGGAGTGGAACCAAGACCTTAATTTCAGGAGTGTTTCCGCTCTTGGAAATACAAATGACGATGTCTTCTGACTGAATCATGCCGAGATCTCCATGAATGGCGTCTGCAGCATGCATAAAAACAGAAGGCGTTCCAGTAGAATTTAACGTGGCCACAATTTTATTGGCAATGATGGCACTTTTACCAATGCCTGTTATGACAACTCGACCTTTTGCAGAATAAATTTCCTGCACACAGGATTCGAACTCGTTGTCGATATAATTTGTTAAATTCTCTATTGCCCGAGATTCATTTATTAAAACATCCCGTGCAATTTTTTTGATATTTTTTACTAAATTCAATTCCGTTAGAAAATTAGATTTGTCTGAAACGACAAAGATACGATTTTAAGATTTTATCAAGACAAAAACGATGTTGGTCGAAGAGAAAGATGCTTTAAAAGATAGACTGAAAGAAATTTTCGGATATAGTCAGTTCCGCGGAAACCAGGAACGGATTATCCGCAATTTGCTTGAAGGAAGAAATACATTCGTCATTATGCCAACAGGTGCGGGTAAATCACTTTGCTACCAGTTGCCTGCCATGATCAATGACGGTCTCGCCATAGTAATTTCACCGCTTATTGCCCTGATGAAAAATCAGGTCGATCAAATGAATGCATACGGAGTGAATGCGAGATTCCTGAACTCGACACTCAGCAAAGGCGAGATAACACGACTCAAGAAAGACTGCATGAACGGCATCGTGAAGTTGCTGTACGTTGCGCCTGAGTCGTTGAACAAAGAAGAGACGATCGAGTTTCTGAAAAAAGTTAACGTGTCGTTTGTTGCTATTGATGAAGCGCACTGTATCTCGGAGTGGGGTCATGACTTTCGTCCTGAATACAGGCGAATTAAGTCGATGATCTATACCCTGGGCAACATGCCCGTGATTGCGCTCACTGCAACGGCAACACCAAAAGTGCAGATCGATATCCAGAAGAATCTCCAGATGGAGGATGCTGACGTTTTCATGTCATCGTTCAACCGGAAGAATTTATACTACGAAGTTCGCCCGAAGAAAGAGACGAAAAAGCAGCTCATCAAATTCCTCAAAGACAACAAGGGCAAGTCCGGGATTGTATACTGCTTAAGCAGAAAGAAAGTTGAGGAGATTGCACAGCTGCTGACGGTGAACGGATTTAAGGCCGCGCCATACCATGCGGGCCTCGATCCTGATGTTCGCATGAAGAACCAGGACGATTTCCTGAATGAAGAAACAGATATCATTGTTGCCACCATCGCATTCGGAATGGGAATTGACAAGCCCGATGTTCGCTTTGTGGTCCACTACGATGTCCCGAAGTCACTCGAAGGCTATTACCAGGAAACCGGACGATCAGGTCGTGACGGTTTGGAAGGACACTGCTTGATGTTCTACAGTCACAACGACTTGAGCAAGCTCGAAAAATTCAACAAAGACAAACCCGTGCAGGAGCGTGAGAATAGTCGCATTCTTCTGCAGGAAATGGAATATTACGCAGAGTCTCCGGTTTGCCGGAGAAGACAATTGCTTCACTACTTCGGTGAAGAATTTACTGAAGAGAACTGCGGCATGTGCGACAACTGTGTTCATCCCCGCGAACGCTTTGAAGGATCGGAGTATGTACACCTGGTGCTGCGCGCAGTGAAGCAAACCAATCAGCGATTCACCCTCAACCACCTTGTGAACGTCATTCGCGGTGTAGAGGATGAATATGTGAAGAGTTACGGCCACTTCGATCTCGACATTTACGGACAAGGCGCAAAAGAAGATCAGGATTTCTGGAAATCGGTTATCCGCCAGACGCTTATATACCAATATCTCGAGAAAGATATCGACAATATCGGTGCACTGAAACTGACGGCTCGTGGAGAAGCCTTCCTGAAGAACCCTGAGTCCATCGAACTTGCCCGCGATCACGACTTCACAACGGAGATTGACGAAGAGGAAGAGTCCGCAGACAAAACCCCTACCAATACCAAGTCGTATGATGTGAAGCTTTTCGAAATGCTGAAAAATCTTCGCAAGAAGATCGCAAAAGAAAAGAACCTCCCTCCATACGTCATCTTCCAGGATCCGAGCCTTGAAGAAATGGCGACCACTTACCCGACTACGAAGGATGAGATGGCCCAGGTGAACGGTGTTGGAATGGGCAAGGTCAATAAATTCGGTAAAGAGTTTCTGGATGTTATTGAAAAATACGTTGAGGAGAATGATATCGAGACGGCCAGTGACGTTGTAGTGAAGTCGTCAGTCAACAAATCAAAAACAAAAATTGCGATCATCACACAGATCGATCGAAAGGTTGACCTCGAAGAAATTGCTGAAACGACTCGCTTGTCATTTGAAGAACTGCTGACGGAGATTGAAAACATTTGCTACAGTGGTACCAAATTGAACCTGAACTATTACATTGACCAGGTTCTCGATCCGCACAAGCAAGACGATATCCACGACTACTTCATGCGCTCTGAGTCAGACAGCCTTGAGCATGCTTTGAAAGATGATTCGATAGCGGATTACTCTGAAGAGGAAATTAGATTGATGAGGATCAAGTTTATGTCGGAGTATGCGAATTGATTTAAGATTTAGATTCTAGATTTAAAGCCGGTGATGAGCCGGCTTTTTTTGTGCCCCTACGGCCGCTAATGTCATCGTATTAGAATTGCTAATTTTGATTGCAAAGCCCGGTTACGGGCGATGCAACGGCTTGCAGCTTGTAGCTTGCAGCTTGCAGCCTTTATGGGAATCAGCCAAAATCCCAAAACAAGCCCTAAAGGCCGTTTCAGCCTATTTTTTGATACCGAATTGAAAGTTATCTTTGACGTTTTAACCCTTTTAAGGCATGAACATTCTTATTATCGGGAACGGAGGAAGAGAACACGCAATGGCTTGGAAAATCAGTCAGAGTCCGTTGTGTGATAAACTTTTCATCGCTCCTGGAAATGCCGGAACAGGGTTAGTGGGCCAGAATGTAGACATTGCCAGCGAAGACTTCCATGCGCTGGGAGAACTTTGCAAAAAAGAAAACATCGAACTTATTGTTGTCGGGCCGGAAGCTCCACTGGTGAAGGGTGTTCGCGATTATTTCGAAAGCAATCCGTGGCTGAAAGACATATTGATTGTTGGGCCTGGAAAGACAGGCGCTCAGCTGGAGGGAAGTAAGGATTTCTCAAAGCAGTTTATGCTTCGCAACGGCATTCCTACAGCCAAGGCAAAGGCATTCAGCGTCTCAGAACTCGATGGTGCCTTTGAATATATTTCAACCTGTAAGCCGCCCATCGTGTTAAAAGCGGATGGACTTGCCGCTGGTAAAGGTGTAATCATCAGCCTGAGCCAGGCGGAAGCGAAGGCTGTTATTAAAGACATGCTCGTGAATAAGAAATTCGGAGAGGCGAGCTCGAAAGTGCTGATCGAAGAGTTTCTTAACGGAATAGAACTCTCTGTATTTGTTCTCACGGATGGCAAGGACTATGTAATTCTTCCCGAAGCGAAAGACTATAAACGGATTGGGGATGGCGATATCGGTCCGAATACGGGTGGAATGGGAGCCGTTTCCCCGGTTGTATTTGCTACGCCTTCGTTTATGCAGAAAGTGGAAGACCTGGTAGTGAAGCCAACCATCGCAGGACTGAACCGAGAGGCAATCGACTACAAAGGGTTTATTTTCGTGGGCTTGATGAATGTGGGCGGAAACCCATTTGTGATTGAGTACAACGCACGAATGGGTGACCCGGAGACGCAGGCCGTTCTGCCAAGAATAAAATCTGACCTGGTAGAGCTTTTTGTGGCAACAGCCAAAGGGGAACTGAAGCACCAGAACCTGGAGGTTGACAACGACTATAGCGTAACACTGGCGCTCGTCAGCGGAGGTTACCCGGGTGAATACGAGAAAGGAAAAGCGATTTCTGGGCTGGATGATGGAAACAAGACACTAGTTTTCCATGCCGGAACTAAAACAGATACAAAAAATATTGTTACTGACGGAGGAAGAGTTCTGGCAGTAACGGGAAAGGGAAAATCCCTCCATGAAGCCCGCGCGGCTGCTTACACCCGTGCCGAGAAAATCGGCTGGGATGGTTTGTATTACCGCAAGGATATTGGCCTTGATCTACTGAACTATAAAGGAATATAAAAAATGGGTTGTGCATGCGGAACAGCCAAAGGCGGGAAAACTGCCGGGTGCAATAACAATGGCGCCTGTGGTACCGGTGGATGCAATAAAATGAATGTTTTCGACTGGCTTGCCAATATGGATATGCCAACCGAAGATCGATTCAATATTGTGGAAGTTCGTTTTAAAAACGGACGCAAAGACTTTTATCGAAATACAGAGCGACTTAATCTCACCACCGGTGACGCAGTCATCGTGGAAGTGCCAAACGGCCATCACCTCGGCTACGTCTCCATGCAGGGTGAACTCGTTCGCCTTCAAATGCAAAAGAAAAAAATTGCAGACGATGGTGAGATCAAAAAAATCTACCGGATAGCTCAGCAGAAAGACCTTGAGAAATTCGAGGAGGTTAAGAAACGGGAGCTTCCCACGCTTTACCGAACCCGAGAGATCGTTAGGGACCTGAAGCTTGGAATGAAGTTATCGGATATCGAATACCAGGCTGACAATACCAAAGCAACGTTCTTCTATTCCGCAGACGATCGTGTTGACTTTCGTGAGCTGATCAAACTGCTGGCGAGTGAATTCAAGATCCGTGTCGAAATGCGCCAGATCAGTCTTCGGCAGGAAGCTGGCCGGCTCGGAGGAATTGGCGTTTGCGGCCGCGAACTTTGCTGCTCAACGTGGCTGGGCGAATTCAAGAATGTGGCAACAAGCGCAGCCCGCTACCAGAACCTCTCACTGAATCCGAGCAAACTTTCTGGCCAGTGTGGCCGCTTGAAATGCTGCCTTAATTATGAATTGGAAACGTACATCGATGCACTTGAAGATATTCCGAAAATTGAAGGACCGCTGTTAACCGAGAAAGGCGAGGCAACGCTTCAAAAGACCGATATTTTCAGGAAGATCATGTGGTTTGGCTTCCGCGAGGAAAATACATGGTACCCGCTAAACGTTTCGCGTGTGAATGAGATTCTCCGCCTGAACCAGGAAGGCAAAAAACCAGCGAACCTCGACAAAGACGTTATTGAAGAAAAGGCACCTATTGCTGCCCTCAATAGTGACCTGCAGCAGATGGACCAGAAGTACAAAAGCAAGACGAAGAAAAAGAAGAAAAAGAAAAAAGGTCCTGGCGCGGAAGGTGGCGCACCACAGCAACAAAATACGCAGCAGCAGCCCCGCAATCCGAATCAAAACCGGGGTGGAGGACAGCCGCAGCAGAATAAGAATCAAAATCAAAATCAGAATCGGAATCGCGGGGGCAACCAAAACCCAAATCAGAATCCGAATCAGAACCCGAACCGCGGAGGAAACCAGAATCAAAACCGCGGAGGTAATCCGCCACGTCAACAAAATCCGCCTCGGCAGCAAAACCCAAACAAACCACCTTCACCTCCGCAGGAATGAGATTGATATTGCCAATGGCTCTTCTGGCCTTATTTGTAGCTGGATGTGACGATGCGCGCGTCTACGAAGTCAATCACGATTTCGAACAACGCATCTGGCTCGCAAATGATAAGCCTGAATTTGAATTCGAGATTACGAATCCTGTGGACCGATACTCCCTTTACTGCAATGTCAGGAATTCGGTGGCTTTCCCCTTTTCAAGATTATTCATCAAGTATGAGTTGAAAGACTCAACGGGCAAAGTGCTGGACGGGAAAATGTTTCCCGCTTATTTATTCGACCAGCACACCGGCAAGCCGCAGGGGTCAAGTGCACTTGGCGATATCTACGATCAGCGTTTCCCCATTCTTTCCAACTATCAATTCCCTTCGAAAGGAAAATACAAAGTGAGCTTTGAGCAATTCATGAGGAAGGATACGCTAGAAGGGGTTCTTGCTGTGGGCCTGCGTGTAGAGCAAGGCACTACGATCTTGGAACCGTGACAAAATAAAAGTTCACCCCCGTTGGCGGAAGTGAACTACATAAAAAAGACACAAACAACCTTCGTTTTAGAGAAGCCCTGACCGGTGAGCAAAGTCAACCAGTGCGGTGCTATTGCTTAAATTGAATTTTGCAAGAAGTTCCTTGCGGTATGACTCGACTGTAAATTTGCTCAGCGATAACTCGGAAGCGATTTCCTGGCTGTTCAATCCTTGCGCTATCAAGGGCAAAAGCTTTTCTTCACGCGGAGTAAGTCTTACAGGGCGAAGCTCAAAATCTTTCTGCTGTGTTTTGATGTAATAGGACTCAATCCTTTTGCTGAAAAACAGGTTTCCCTTCGCTATCGTGCTAAATGCCTCTTCCTGGTTAGGATCGTCCTTCAACACGTATCCTGAGATGCCCATCTTAATAAGGTTTGTGATAAGCGCCTCATCATCGTACAGGCTGGCTATGTAGATTTTCACATTTGGGTGCAGTCTTCGAATGATTGATGTCGTTTCGAAGCCGCTCATCCCAGGCATCTTAATGTCCATGATCACAATGTTGATGGGGTGCAAGGATAACAAGTTCAGCACCGCCTGGCCGTTATCAGCTTCAAAAATATTTTCAGCTGCCTGAAGGGTTTTTAAGTGATATTTGATTCCAAGACGCGATGCAGGATGGTCATCCGCAATAATGATGTTCGGTTTAATGGTCTCCATTTCTTCTGGTTTTTAGAATACCCTATAAAAGTACTTTTAAGGATACCCGTGAAATGTGTTATGGAGTTCAATTGTTGTAGGATTTGATCCAGTTCGCGGATAGCGCCAAATCAAACAGAAGAATGCTGAGTGGATCAGGAACGGAGTTACCCCACTGCCAGCTCGAAGAATCGTTCTTCGTTGAGGTACTTGTCAGCCGTGGCAATGATCTGGTCAGTCGTTATGTTCTTCACTGTTTTGATCATTTGCTGATAATAATCGGCTGGGAGATTTGACAGATGAAGTGTTTTTATTTTGTCAGCGTGGGCAAATGGCGTGGTGATCTCAGATTGCAGGCTTCCGATAAAATGGTTCTTCGCAGTCATCAGCTCATCAGCAGGAACGGGTTCGGTGCGAAGTCGCTTCAGTTCTTTGCGGATCTCTTCGAACGTAATGGAAATGTTCTCTTTATTGACATCCGCACCGATAACAAAATAGCCTGCGTGCTTCAGGGGATGCACTGCTGCATAGATGCCGTAGGTCAACCCCTTTTCTTCACGGATGTTTTTCATTAAACGAGATCCGAAATATCCGCCCAGGATGTGACTTGAAAAGATTACGTTAGTGTAGTCGGGGTGCGTGCGCAAAAGAGACTCAGCTCCGAGCCGGATCGATGCCTGCACACTTCCTTCCTTTTCAATTTCCTGGTGATTCGGTGTTGAGGGCGTGCGTGTGATCGCGCGCGCTTGTTGAGCTTCTTTTTTGAAATCCTGAAAAGTAGTGTCAATAAACTTTTCAGTCGCGTTATCAATTTTGCCCGAGATGAATACGGTAAAGTCGCGGAAGCTTGAGAAATATTCCTGCAGGTCAGCCGATGTCAATGCTTTCACATCAGCTTCGCCCAATTCCTTTCCGTAGGGATGATTTTCTCCAAAGAGGGTAGCCCGAAAATGTTTTGATGCCAGGAAGCTGGTCTTTTCGAGGTTGATCTTCAGATTCTGAGTGTAGATGCTAATGGCTTGTTCAAGTTCTTTTTCCGGAAAACTAGGTTCAAGCAGAAGTTCTTTCAGGAGAGATAGAACCGGTTGAATATTTTTTGTCAACGAATACAGCGAAACGGAAACGTAATCGAGTCCGGGCGACACCTCCAGGTGAGCGCCATACAAGTCGAACAATTGAGCGATCTGAAAGCTTGACTTTGTTGTCGTACCTTTTGACAGCAGGTGTGCTGTGAAATACGCAGCTCCCCACTTTGTTTCGTACCATCGACCGGCCCGGAAAACCAGGTCGATTTTCAGCACATCCTGAGCGCCTCCAATGATATAAACCAGGTCAATACCATTGCCGAGCTTTTTGATCCGTGGTGTGATGAGCGAAAATGAGCTATCCTGCGCGTAAGGTGGAGCAATCGTTCTGTCGAGCATTGCCATCAGTCGGTAACGGAGTCCTGCGTTCTTTCGTCTCCGGTCGGAATCTGCAACAGGACGGTGAGCCTCCAGGTCTCCGCCAGTGGGTGTTCCCGTTGATTGGTAGGAACAATGTAGGCTCCGTCAAAGCCGAAACGATCTTTGCGGAAACCGAGTCCAAAGGTCAGGTACTTACGGTTGCCTTTTTCTTTTGCTTCGTTGAAATACCCGAGGCGTGCGGCAAACGTTTCGTTGTACCAATATTCAACGCCAGCGGATGTCATGAATTCTCTGAACTCTTCACTGCTTCCACCAGGTGCATCGGAAAATGATCCGAACATGCCGCTAAGAACGGACTGATTATTATCAACAGACGGTACCATCAGTTTATTGAAGTCGAGCAAAAACGTGATCGTGTTCATCGGGCTAAGGTCTGTCCGAAGTGCTGCACCTAGTTTCAGGTTGGTGGGCAGAAAATCGCGGTTGTTGTTATCCGTATATGAGATTTTTGCACCAATGTTTGAAATCTGTGCGCCAAGGGAGAGAACCGAACCGCGTGCACTTTGCAGCTCCTTGGTGTAGAATACGCCAATGTCTGCCGCTACGGTATTCGCTGCTTGCGCATCTGAACCGCTGAAGGCGCCTGTGAGATTTGAAAAGATGTAACGGCCAGAAATACCTACCGCCAGATTTTCTGAAAGCATTCGTGAGTAGGTCGCGTCAAAGGCCGCTTCTTTCGGATTGGCAATTCCAAGAGGCTGATTGTTCTCATCGCGGAAATCAATCTCACCCAGGTCAAAATATTTGAAAGAGAAAGCCACAGTCTGCTCGCGTGAGATCTTATAGAAACCTGCAAGCGATGAGATCCACATGTCGTTTACGATCTTGCCAAGCCAGGGTGTATAGGAAAAAGATCCACCATATTTTTGATCAATAAAGGCAAGTTTGCCGGCATTCCAATAGGCGCTGTTTGCGTCAGGTGAAGTGGCCACACCACCGTCTCCGAGGGCAGCATGCCGCGCATCAGGAGAGATTGCCAGGAAAGGCACCGCGGTGGTAATCGCTTTCTGAGAGCCAATCAGTGATGGCGGTGGAGGATTTGGGTTGGTTTGCGCCAATGTACTGGCCGAAAAGAGGCCGGAGATCACCAAGGAAAGGAGGGCAGCGTTACGCTACATTAATTCACTTTTTTACAAGGTCCCAAAGATAATCAATTCAAAATAAT
>DASWTP010000148.1:0-15546 GCA_036402075.1 Chryseosolibacter sp.
ACAACCACATTGTTCAGAAACTCCACACCGATCATTATTCCATTGGCTACGACTACGCCTCAGATCTTGTGCTCGGCAGACGGATCAATTCAGGTGAGCAGCGTTGAAGTGACGGATCGAAACAACAACACGTTTGCAGCACCTTTCGCTGACTTCGACTTTACATGGACACCTGCATCTGGTGGAGCACCACTTGTTACTGACGGTGCCCTGGGTGCAGTGCCAGGCGGCACAATCATTGACCGCACGGTATATCCAACCATTCAGCGCGGTCAGTATCTTGTTACAGCAACGCGTGTAGCCGGAACGCTCGGACGTGGCTGCGTTTCTGCCCCTTATCATGCAACGATTGGCGATGACCGTGTTTTCCCCGAGCTAAACTTTACTCAGGAAGCGAACTCAAGCTGTACCACCCTCAGTCCGAATGGCGTTGTAGTGGCTACAGCCAAAGGAGGGCTGAACTCAGATACATACGCCTTCAGTTGGACGATGAACCCTGGACCTATTTCGCCCGCCAGTGTGCAGACTGACAACGCGGCCAACAAAACAAGCACGTTGGCCAACGCACTGCATGGCAATTACCTGGTGACCGCAACGAACAACCGAACCAGTTGCCCGGTGACGAGTCCAGTCACGTTGGTACTTGACCAATCGCTTAGCACTCCGAACATTATCCAGGTCACTACCGTTGATCCACTGGATTGCAATCCGACAGGTCAGGCCGCAGTAACGCGCATCACACTTGGAAGTACGACCAATTCCATTTTGTTCCCTCCGAATACCCCGCCTAACAACGAGGTTTCCGGAGCCGGTCTTGCTAATTATGAATACGAATGGTACCAGGGAAGTGTAACGCCTGCAAACCAGTTGCCGATTGGCGGACCATTCACGACCACACCTGCAATCGGTGCACTACTGACAGGAACGTACTTCGTTGTGGTAAGAGATCCTTCAACCGATTGTCGTTCAGGTGCAAGAGAAGTGATCATCACGCCTGATGACATTGTGCTCCCTGATCTGCTCGTAACCCAAACAGCGCTGCAAATCAGTTGCAGACCCGGCATCGGCTCGGCTGAACTGATAGTAACGGCTGACGGTCAGACGGATGCCAACCCGAACTATACATTCACATGGTTTGGCAACGACACGGCAACTGCACCTTCCATTGGGACAGGATCAACGTTGTCAGATATCGTGGCGGGAAATTACTCCGTTACTGTTCACAACAACATCACAAATTGCTCCATCTCCGATTCGTACATTATTGAAGATGACACGCAGGAATTTACGCCAGTGGTGTCGATGGCAAGTCAGCCAAGAACGTTGTGTGTCGGAACGGACGGTGAAATTTCCGCACGTGTCCTTAACCTGAGTCCGCTGTACCCTTATCCATACAACGCAGGCACCTTTACTGCCGACTTGTACTTTGGAAGTTCACCTAACCTGGGCAACGCGCCCGACATGCCAGGAATTCCGAACACAGCTGGGTTTATTGGGAACTTCAGCCAGGATAATCTGAACGAAGGTTTCTATACTGTGCGCATTACCGACAACAACACCGGCTGCTTTGGAGTGAGGACCGAAGAAGTAAAAGATGGAAGATTATATCCGGCTGTTGTGGTGCAGGAAATTGCGCCAGTCACAAATTGTGACCCTGCCAGACCGAACGGTGTTGCGCAAGTAACGGCTAACAATACTTTCGTAGGTTTCACTTTCGACTGGTATGAAGGCACAACGGCAAGTGGCGTACCAGTCTTTTCAGGCGCGGAATACGGTGAACTTAAAGTTAAACCGCAGCAATACCTTGTCCGCGCAACCAATATTATCAGCGGATGCTTTACTGACGTGGTAACTGATATCGAAGATGGAACGGTTCCTGTTCCTGCTGCAACTATTGAAGTACTTTCGCATGTAACCAGTTGCATTGATAACAACGGAGCGCTCACTGCCTATGTAGGCGAGGACCGGAATACCGCGAGCTATATTTTCCATTGGTATGACGGAACTGTTGAGAATCCCCCTGCTGACAATGTGGGTGAAGGCTATAGCGATCTGGCTACTGGCTTTTATTCGGTAACGGCCACCAGCATCATCACCGGTTGTAAATCTCCGTTGGTGACCGCAGAGATACTCAATGAACGGGAGTTCCCTGACTTCGAGTTTGTAATTCAGAATACAACATGCGACCAGAACGATGGATTCGCGTCCCTGATCTTGTTGAGCAACGTGCCTATTGAGCGGATCGAATGGTCGAATGCGGAAGGACCGTTCCTGACCGGACCAAACTTTACCGATGCGGCCGCTGGTCAGTACGAAGTAACCGCAACATCGTTCCTCGGTTGTCAGACTACGAAGACCCTGGAGATCAAACCTGACATCAGGCCATACAATGGTATTTCGAGAAACGGTGATGGCCGAAATGAATTCTTTAAGATCGATTGTATCCAGAATTTCCCTTCGAACATTGTGAGAATCTACAACCGTGCAGGTACGTTGGTGTACGAAGCCGAAAATTATGACAACAGTTCGACCTTCTTTGATGGCCGATCAAATCGTGGTATCAGTCCAATGGGTGTAAATCTGCCTGACGGAACCTACTACTATATTGTTGATAAACGTGATGGAACGAAACCGATGGCAGGTTATCTTGAGATTGTAAAATGATGGAGCCCCACTACATGAAACTGAAGATTTGCATTGGCGTTATTTTGCTAACGTTGGTCGCGAATGTTAATACGCATGGGCAGCAGTACCCTGTGTTCTCACAGTATTACTTCAACGAGCTGGTAATAAACCCGGCTTATGCTGGTGCGCATGTTCAATTGAGCATGAACGCGACCTATCGTAACCAGTGGGTGAACTTCCCAGGAGCACCGCAAACAGTTTCATTTACAGGACACACTTCGTTTATGAATGGAAAAGTAGGAGTGGGCCTTTTGATCAACAACGACCGCATTGGAAGTTATGACAATCAAAATATTTACGCCTACTATTCCTATAAGATCAGGTTTGTGCGGGGTTCGCTTTCCATGGGACTGCAGGCGGGCTTTAATATGCTTCAGGCCGATTACAGTAAGCTCGACCTCGTTGATCCGTCTGATCCGTCATTCGCTCCGCTGAACACGTTTAAGCCGAACTTCGGAGCAGGGCTTTATTACAGCGAGAAGAACTGGTTCATCGGTTTTTCTGTGCCGTTCATTTTGAACAACGGAATGGCAAGGAATGTAGAGGCAGCGTTTGATGGAATTCGGGAGGCACGCTACTATTTTTTGCGGGGGGGTTCAATTTTTCCGATCAACGCACAGGAGACCGTGAAGTTCAATCCTTCCATTCTGGTTCGTTCGCAGGAAGGTCAGCCGTTAAGCATGGATGTAAACGCAGGTTTTATTTTTTATGATGCCATGAGCGTGGGCGCATCCCTTCGAAGCGGTGACGCGCTCATTACGTTTGTGGATTTTAAGCTGAGCGAAAAATTCCATTTTGCGTACTCTTACGACTGGACGAGCTCTTCCCTGAACCGTTTCTCCAATGGCTCGCATGAATTCATGCTGAACTACAGGGCAAAAGTCTCCAAAGGACATCGAAGCATACCGTGCCCAACGTATTATCACTACGGGACGCTCGAAAAAGCAAACGTTAAAAAGAATAAGCGCTATAATGCGCCAAAAAGACGCACATAACGGCTGGAATTTCCAACACGGCACTCCATATAATATCCAGTAAAACAAATTCACGCATTGCATTGACTTTTCAATAAAGTATATTGTCTCACTATGAAGGTGAGACATTTTCTTTTTACTCTGCTCGTTTTTTCTGTCGGTTACCACCTGTCGCTTGCGCAAGGTGATCTTCGGTTACACTACAATCAGCCCGCAAGAAATTGGAATGAAGCTTTGCCGCTGGGAAACGGGAGGCTGGGGGCTATGGTATTCGGCCGGGTCGATGAAGAGCTGATCCAGTTGAATGAAGAAACGCTGTGGTCAGGTGGGCCGGCTAATCTGAACCCCAACCCGCAAGCCCCGGACTATCTTCCGAAAATCCGCGAAGCGCTTTTTGCCGGGGATTTTGAAACGGCCGAGAAGTTAACTCAAAAACTGCAAGGGCTTTTTACTGAATCATACTTACCATTGGGTGACGTGGTGATAAAGCACGATTTTCCGGAAGGTACGCGATACGAAAAATATGGCCGCGATCTGAACATTTCTAACGCAACGTCAACCACGCAATTCGTTGTGGACGGAACAACGTTCATCCGCGAGGTTTTTGTTTCCGCTCCGGCACAAGTGATCGTGATCCGCGTTACCGCAAGCAAGCCGGGTGTTCTGAATTTTACCGTAAATGCTTCCAGCCAGTTGTTATCTTCAACTGAAGTTCATGGAAACCATCTGATAGTATCAGGTAAAGCTCCCTCACACGTTGATCCAAGTTATCAGCAAAGTGGTGAACTCCCGGTGATATACAACGATCCATTGCAGTGCCGGGGCATGCGTTTCGGGATGGAGATCGCGGCACGACCGACTGATGGCAGCGTGACCGTGACGGGCAATTCACTCCGCGTGCAAAACGCGTCTGACGTAATGATCATAATTTCCGCAGCAACCAGCTTCAATGGCTATGATAAATGCCCGGACAAAGATGGGAAAGATGAAAAGGCAATTGTAAAAAAGCATCTTGAGGCGACTGAGAAATCCACTTTTGCCGAGTTGAAACGCCTGCACATAGATGATTATGCGCAATACTTCAATCGCGTATCTCTGTCACTGGGGAACCCCTCTATTGATCTTCCCACGGATGAACGGCTCAGAAAATACGCGGAGGGATCGGCCGATCCCGGCCTCGAGGAATTATACTTTCAATATGGACGATATTTGCTAATCTCATCTTCCCGGCCGGGTGGCATTCCGGCAAACCTCCAGGGAATCTGGAATCATCACCTTCGTGCACCATGGAGCAGCAACTATACAACCAACATCAACACCGAGATGAATTATTGGATGGTAGAATCGTGCAACCTGGGCGAGCTCCATGAGCCATTGATCAACCTGATTTCTCAAACCTCTGTGACAGGAAAAGAAACGGCAATGAATTTTTATCACGCCAACGGGTGGACTTTGCACCACAACACTGACATATGGGCAACAACCAATCCGGTTAGTGGAAGTCCGAGTTGGGCGAACTGGCCCATGGGTGCAGCATGGCTATCACAGCACCTGTGGGAACGCTATCAATTTAGCGCTGATAACAAATTCCTAAGCAAGACTGCTTACCCGATAATGAAAAGTGCAGCCGAATTCTATGTTGACTGGCTAATCGAAAACAAAGACGGGTTGTTAGTGACGGCACCGTCTACATCACCTGAAAATATTTATGTCACCGACAAAGGTCTTAAGGGATCGGTGTCAGTTGCTACCACCATGGACATGTCGTTGATTTGGGATTTATTCACAAACGTCATTCATGCATCCTGGCATCTTAACATCGATGAGCCTTTCCGCAACACTTTGCTGGAAAAACGTGCAAAACTATTTCCACTTAAAGTCGGCAAAAAAGGCAATCTCCAGGAGTGGAGCGAGGACTGGGAGGATGCAGATCCCCAGCACCGGCATATTTCACACCTGTTCGGATTGTTTCCAGGCCGTCAGATCTCTGCGCATCACACACCAGAGCTGGCGAAAGCCGTTCGGCAAAGCATGGACCTTCGAGGAGATGGAGGCACCGGTTGGAGCAAGGGATGGAAGATCAACATTTGGGCGCGACTCCGGGATGGCAATCGCGCGTACAAGCTCATCCGCGAGCAACTCAAACTAACGGGAGTGGAAGGGACTAACTATGCAAATGGCGGTGGAACGTATCCGAACCTGCTTGATGCGCATCCGCCCTTTCAGATAGATGGAAACTTTGGAGGCACATCCGGCATGACAGAGATGTTGCTGCAGAGCCATGATGAATTTGTTGAAGTGTTGCCTGCGTTACCGGATGCGTGGACGAGTGGAAAAGTAACGGGCCTAAAAGCGCGTGGCAATTTTACAATTGATATCGTTTGGAAGAATAAGAAAGTTACTGACTTGAAAGTTGTTTCTGCCGGTGGCGGCAATTTGAGACTGGTATCGCGGTTTCCTTTGCAGGGAAAAGGCATCCAAAAAGCCTCAGGCCTAAATTCAAATCCACACTTTCGATCGGTTAAAGAGCAAGGAGTTAATCCGCTGCCCCCAGGCTTATTTGCTTATGATTTGAATACACAGCCGGGGCAAACGTATATCCTCAAGGGACGGTAACGCAACTTTATGGTTTGACTTTCGAAAAAGCAAACAGTATTTCTGCTCCAATTTCGTCAACGCGTTCAGCATATTTTTCTGATTCGAAAGGAGTTCCATCGAATTCTTTTGGATCGTCATAGGTTAACGCGATTCGCTTTGCTGCCCCTATGATCAGCGGGCAATTTTCGTCTGCATGCGAACAAGTCATCACTGCGGCAAAATCCTTTGGTGGGTTGAACGGATCATCAAATCGTTTGGAGAAAATCGTCATAGGTGGAACTGAATCGGAGAACCTGACCTCATACACCGGGTTTGCTCCAGCTTTCACCATGCTGATGTCAAATCCTGCGCTTGCCATCGCTGCAGCAGCGCGGGGATTAAATGCCGTTGCTTCTGTTCCGCCCGAAAAACATTCGACATGCGGGGTTCCATAAAACGTTGCCGCGGCCTGCGCCCAGATTTGAGAAATATGGCTTCTTCGCGAATTATGCGTGCAAATGAAATTTAGGCGGATTGACTCATTTTTCTTTTTTCCATTCTGCACATATTCGGTTAATTCAGCCAGAATTGATTTTCTATCGTCTGAAATCTTCGGAAACGTCTGTGTAAGCGCTGCGATTTTGCGCTCAAGCTTTGGTAGCAATGGGGCCGATGACATTTTTGTTAATTTTTCTTATCGTAATATTACGATAAGTTATCAAAATTCTAAAATGAAGCTTAGTCGACAAGAAAGCAGGTGAGGGTTTTTGCGCCATGTGCACCCAGCACAAGGCTTTGCTCAATGTCTGCCGTTTTAGACGGGCCGGCAATAAAAGTTCCCAACCCATAATTGGCTGACCCGATTCGATCGTAGGCGTGATGCATCGTTGGCACAATTGCGGTTTTCCTGACGATTAACACAAGATTCAAACAGATAAAAGGAAGCGCGCGATCAATCATGGATTTATCGGTAATCCATATCGCACCATTTTCGGCCACCGCAAAATCACCGCGCAGTATCGCAACGTCTACGTGTTGAAAGGCGTGTGATGACATTACGGTTTGATCCACAGTATCTGGACCAACGATCGTGAGGTCACCCTTCGCATGCTGTAGGCTGCTCAAATGCGGCCGGATCTCAGTTTCATTGTTAATCGGGATCACTCGGCCTCCGATAGAAACCAATGTATCTTTGAACCTGGTGATGGGATCAAAATCGAATGTAGGCGAAACCTGAACCAATGACGAAGGCGTATCACGGGGCTGATTCGATTGTATGCGGGCTAGTATTTTGTCGCGAGCCGTCATACCTTCCTGTTTTTTAAATACCATTCTTTAAAGCTTTCTTTGGGGGCGGCTGGCATTTCGCGTTGCTTGTACCATGGATTTAAACGATTGTTCACAACCCATGGAAACGTCTTCAGCACCCACCGTAAGAGTTTGCCAGACCGGTCATATTTCTTTGCGTCTGAAAGCGTTCCTGCCATCATTTTCATCCCCGTTGCTTTCTGTGATGATGCGTAGCCCTTTGCTACAATCACCTGTCGCCATTTGTAGAGCTGATCGTGAATGTCAATCTTCACTGGGCACACATTGCTGCATGAGCCACACAGCGTTGAAGCGAACGGCAGGTCACCGTATTTTTTCATGTCGAGACCGGGAGCGAGGATTGATCCTATCGGCCCGGCTACCGCTGTATGATAGCTATGGCCGCCACTTCTTCTATATACGGGGCATGTATTGAAACAAGCACCACATCGGATACATTTTAAAGCGTTGCGAAAATCATCGCTTCCGAGGCGTTCACTGCGTCCGTTGTCTACCAGCACAACGTGCATCTGTTGTCCCTGACGTGGTTTTTGAAAATGACTCGAATATGTTGTTACCGGTTGGCCAGTGGCGCTCCGGGCAAGCAATCGAAGAAATACAGCCAGGTCTTTGCGCTGAGGGATAATTTTTTCTATGCCCATGCATGCGATATGAACATCGGCAAGCTGAACACCCAGGTCGGCATTGCCCTCGTTCGTACACACAACAATTTCTCCTGTTTCCGCAACAGCAAAATTTACACCTGTGATCGCCACTTTGCTCGTCAAAAACTTTTCCCTTAGATGCTGACGTGCAGCTTCTGTGAGTAACACCGGGTCAGCGTTGCCTTTTGGCGTCCCCAGGTGCTTGTGAAATAATTCACCGATCTCTTCTTTCTTCCAATGAATGCACGGCAACACAATATGGCTGGGCGGCTCACCTGCGAGCTGAACAATTCGTTCTCCGAGGTCAGTGTCCACCACCGTTATTCCTTTCTTCTCGAGGTATTGGTTGAGATGACATTCCTCGGTAAGCATCGATTTGCTTTTTACGATCCTGTCAACACCGGCATCCGTAATGATCCGATGAACAATGCTGTTGTGTTCCTCTGTAGATTCAGCCCAGTGAACCTGAACTCCGTTGGCAATGGCTTGTTGTTCAAAGGCAATCAGGTATTCGTGGAGGTGGGAGAGGACATCGTTCTTTATCTGGGAAGCTCGTGCACGAAGCTGCTCCCATTCGGGCAGTTGATTTACAGCCTTGTCGCGTTTCTCGCGCACAAACCATAATGTCTTGTCGTGCCAGTCAACGCGCGGTTCATCGCGGTTAAATTTTTCTGCAAGCGTTGCATGGTCGGTATTTTGAGTGGAGACGCTCATTCTGTGTTCAGGATCTCTGCGATGTGAATAACTTTCGTCTTGTTGCCTTGTCTTCGTAAGATTCCTTCCATGTGCATCAGGCAGGACATATCGCCACCGGTAATGAAATCAGCACCATGGTTGGTATGATCAGCAACCCGGTCTTTTCCCATTTTCACTGAGACGGCTTCCTCCGTCACGCAGAAACTTCCCCCGAATCCGCAGCATTCATCTGACCGATCCAGTGATACCAACTTCAGCCCGTTTACCATCGCGAGGAGGCGCTGCGGTTTTGAAAAGGCGGGCGCCACCAGCTCCGACATTTGTGACAGTTTCAATCCGCGCTGCCCATGGCAACTCTGATGCAAGCCTACGTTGTATGGAAATGACGCGTTCAGCTTGTCGACCTTGAGAACATCCGTCATAAACTCGGTGAGTTCAAAAATAGTTTCACGGATAGACTGTGCCTCGCTGCCCTCATGATGCAGATGCTCCTTGACATGAAGTACGCAGCTTCCCGAAGGCGAGACGATATAGTCGAATCCTGAAAAATTTTTTACAAAAAGTGAGTCACATCCTTTCGAAAGCTTTTCAAAACCTGCGTTGGCCATTGGCTGACCGCAACACGTTTGCTTAACTGGGTATGTTACATGAACGCCTAGTTTTTCCAGCAATGACAGGGTGGCGATTCCCACTTGCGGGTAAAACTGGTCAACATAACAAGGAATAAAGAGAGCTACACGCATCGGCCAGCCTATTTGATGTTCACTTTCCGGAGGTTTATCATGTTTTCCGGAATGAGTTCTGAATTCCAGTGCCGATGAATGGCAAGTGCGGCACCTAATGCCGAGGCCTGAGGGATGGAGGCAGCAAACACCTGGCTGAGCGGATATCGTTGCGCCAGCAAGGTCATGAAAATCCCATTCTTGCTAAAACCACCATCAACAAAAATTCGATGAATTTTTTCGGGACCACGTACTAACCCTAATGCCACTACCTGTTTATTTACGAGCTCTTTCATGAAGTCAAGATACGCAATTGCAGCCGATTCACGCGAATTAAGGTTGCCATGGATATCAAGCTCGAGCGACAGGAAAAAATTTTCGTCTATGTTAAACTTCGTGCAAAGTTCCTTCACTTTGGCTCCATGCTCATGACCCGCGAATACACGGGAAGCCTTCACCCGTTTTCCTTCAAAGCTAAGGTAGCACAGGCAGTCCTGATTCAGTTCGCCTTCCGTTAATGGCGTCTGATTGAAGGGATTGAGGCAGATGTTCCAGGTCCCGGTGGATAACAAGATAAAAGGCTCACTAATCGTTGCGAGATATGGAAGAAGGGCCGCTGAGCTGTCGTGCATCCCCACTCCAATCAAAAATTCCTTTTTGTCGATGTCGGTGGAATCAACGGTGTCGTAAGGAACGATCGGTGCGAGGATTGACTCCAGCCCGTTGTCGGATACCCACTGATGATATTTCTGTTTTGGAAAATCCCACAAACAAGTGTGGCAACCGATGCTCGTCATCTCTGAATAGGCCTTGCCAGAAAGTATCGAGCTCACGTATTGCGGCAAATGGAGCGCCCACCGCACCTTACGCAGCATCCCGGGTTTTTCCTGCCGGAGGCGGTATAGTTGCAATCCAGCGTTCAGACTTCCGAGCGGAGGCGAAGCACAAATTTTTGAGAAGAGACTTTTTCCGCCATATCTTTCATAAAGTTCTTCCTGCAGCTTTGTCGGATAGGGTTTAAGATAATTGCTCAAGGCCATTACAGGTCTGATGTCTTCGTCAACACAAACAAAGCTCGCCCCATAGGCACTGAAGTTAACTGCTCTGATGCTGAAATCTTTTCTGTTGCTGATCTTTTGAAATGATTCACGGATCCATTGTGTTAGTGCAGCAACATTCTCACACGGAAATCCATCTTCATCAACAGTTTCGGCAAGGTGCACACTCTCTTCGGCTAAAAGCTGGTAGCGCGCATCGAAGACGAGAAGCTTTTTGTTCGTCTTTCCCACATCAAAGATCAGTATTGCTTCAGGGGCCATCGATTACAGTCCGGTGCTTATCGTTTTACTTCCGCGTTGCTTGATGAGTTGTTCACGCACTTTTAACGACCGGAAAATCGCCAACGGGTCATAGGCACCGCCACTTTTAAAACGTGCCTCGGCAACAAGCGGCCGCACATCGGTCCTGAAAGCGTGCTGCAGAATCTGCTGACATTCAACAGTGTCGTTTTCCAGCTGGGCTTGCTTGAGTTTCCTGCGATCAACAAGCAGCGCCTGTGCATACGTGATCATGATGGCCTCCACGGATTGAAGGAGGTCTTCGAGTGGATCCTTTACATTGTGAGATGCATCGATCATCCATCCGAGGTCTGTTGCGTGATTCATTCCACGCTCGTCCATTCCTTCGATCAGCTCGTTAAAAATCAGGAAGAGCTGGTACGGTTTTATGCTGCCCACCGTCAGGTCGTCATCGCCAAACTTTGAATCGTTAAAATGAAATCCGCCAAGTTTTCCTTCCATCAGCAACAACGCAACAATTTGTTCAATGTTAGCATTTGGCAGGTGATGGCCAAGATCAACAAGCGTATAAGCCATCGGGCCGAGCTTGCTGGCGTACAGCAAAGACTGGCCCCAGTCGCCCACCGTGGTTGAATAGAAATTCGGTTCGTAGGCTTTGTATTCAACGAACATCTTCCAGTCAGACGGAAGGGCCTTATAAACTTCAGTGAGGCTCTCCAACGTGTTTTGAAAGGCTTTCCGAAAATTCAGCTGCCCCGGAAAACACGACCCATCGGAGAGCCAGACCGTGATGGATTTTGAGCCGAGCGCGATACCGTGTTCGATTACTTCTATGTTATGATCAATTGCTTGCTTTCTCACCTGCGGATTCACATGTTGCATTGACCCAAATTTATAGCTCAAAGGTTGTCCGGGCTGGTCCTGGAACGTGTTGGAGTTCATGGCATCGAACCGCAGGCCATGTTGTGCTGCCAGCGATCTGATGGCCTTTCCATCTTTCGGAATATCCCACGGAATGTGCAGGGAAATAGCGCCACTGCTTTGGTTCAACTTATGCAGAAGACCCACGTCTTCGATTTTCTCTTCCAGGCTTCTCGGCTCTCCGCCTCCCGGGAATCTCCCGAACCGGGTTCCTCCTGTGCCCAACGCCCAGCTTGGAATCGCAATCTGAAAATTGATAAGTTTTCGGATGATGTCATCGGCATTTGTGATTTCGTTCTTAAGGAAGTCTGCCCGCAGCCGATGTTTTTTGGCCGCTGTCTCGTTGTGTAAATCGATTTGTTTTTGGTCGATGATCATAATCCAAACTTAACGTAAGAAAGACATTGCGATGCCGCCATCCACATTCAGCGCGTTCCCGGTTGACTTACTGAGAAGCCCGCCAACAAAAGCAAAGCACGCGTTGGCGATATCCTGCGGAAGAATAATTTCATTGAGTAATGTTCGCTTTGCGTAGAATGCAGGAAGCTCTTCAACCGACACGCCATACGCTTTGGCGCGTCCTTCCGCCCATGCGCCCGCCCAGATTTTGCTGTCGGCAATAACGGCATCTGGGTTCACAACATTAACACGAATCCGATCCGCCCCGAACTCAGCTGCATTAAGTCGGCTCAGGTGCAACTGTGCGGCTTTTGCTGATCCATAGCCTGCGTTGTTAGGGCCCGATACAAGTGCGTTCTTACTCACAATGTTAATTATATCTCCGCCCAATTTTTGCTTCCGCATAATTGTGACAACCGACTGCGTCATCATGAATTGTCCTTTCACAAGGATATCG
Source organism: Chryseosolibacter sp. (assembly GCA_036402075.1). GTDB lineage: Bacteria > Bacteroidota > Bacteroidia > Cytophagales > Cyclobacteriaceae > Chryseosolibacter. The sequence goes on from DASWTP010000148.1 coordinate 12,703, forward strand.
TAAAGCAGGTCCCAGTCTTTTTCGGTGTGATCAAGCAGTGGTTTCGAGATAGAGATGCCGGCATTGTTGACAGCAATATCCACTCCGCCAAATGAGATGCTGGCGACACGCAACGCAGCGTCAACCTGATCCTTGCTTGTAACATCGCAGAAGGCCGAAGCGAATGCGTCCTTGCCAAATGTTTTTAAGAAGTCGCTCTCAGCCGTGCGAAGTCGCTCTTCATCGTTATCGCAAAGCACAATGCAGCACCCCTCTTCTGCAAATTTTTTCGCGATTGCCTTGCCGATCCCGCCTGCACTGCCCGTGATGATGGCTATTTTGCCAGTGAGTGGTTTCGGTTTCGGCATCCGCTGGAGTTTGGCTTCTTCCAGCAGCCAGTATTCGATGTTGAAGGCTTCCTGCCGCGGCAACGAAGTGTAGTCCGAAATGGCTTCCGCGCCCTTCATCACGTTGATGGCGTTCACATAAAACTCGGAAGCCACACGTGCTGTTTGCTTATCCTTGGCAAATGTAAACATGCCGACACCTGGGTATAACAATACCACTGGATTTGAATCGCGGATGGCGGGGCTATTGGGATGTTTACACGTTTCATAGTATTGCTGATACATTTTACGATACGCCTCGAAAGCAGGCTGCAATTTTGTTTCCACCTGGGTCGCATCATTAAGGTTTTCGCCTGGCGAAAGAGGCAATACCAGGGGGCTGATCTTGGTGCGAAGAAAGTGATCGGGGCAGCTCGTGCCCATCGGAGCAAGTTTCATGAGATCATTGCTGTTGATGAATTCAAGCACACGATCATCGTCTGTGAAATGGCCGATCATTTGAACCTGGCTGGAGCACAAGCCGCGTAACGTAGGGGCGAGCGCTGCAGCCTGTGAAAGCCTGGCTTCTTTCGCAAGACTGGTAATCTTCTGCCCACCGAACACCGGGCGCTTCTTATTGTAATTAGATTCCACGTACGCGGCACATTGTTCAATCACTTCAAGTGTATTGACATAACTCTGGTAAGACGTGTCTCCCCAGGTGAAAAGTCCGTGCGACCCAAGCATTATTCCCCGGATCCCGGGAGTATCATCAAGGCACCTTCGGATTTTTAAACCAAGGTCGAAACCCGGCCGTTGCCATTCCACCCATCCGATTGTTCCTCCAAACAATTCCTGCGTAATCCGTTTTCCGTCTTTGGCTGCCGCAATGGCAATCGCTGCATCAGGGTGAAGGTGATCGATGTGCTTGAACGGAAGGAAGGCGTGCAACGGTGTATCAATGGAAGGTGCCTTTGAATTAAGATCGTAAATGCAATGATTGAATAATTCCACCATTTCATCTTCATGCTCAAGGCCACGATAAACATTTTTCAGATTCAATAGGCGGTCCATGTAAAGCCCTGCCAGCCCGCTGCGTTTCAACGTGCCAATATCGCCCCCTGAACCCTTCACCCACATGACTTCCGTCATCTTTCCCGACAAGGGATCCTTTTCCATTGTCTTGCAGGAGGTATTGCCACCGCCATAGTTTGTTAATCGAAGATCGGCACCCAAAAGGTTTGACCGGTAGATTAGGAGTGCTACTTCATCTTTGCCAAACGCGGATGCTTTCGCATTGTCCCACAGGTAGCTCACGTGTTTGAATTTATCTGCGTCTTTTGTTTGCATAAGGAGTTTCAAATTATTAGCCGGCAACGGAGTTTCCGTAACCCACGAGTACCACTGAAGCAAAAATTGTAAGGATTCCGATTGTAATGGTAACAGCTGTTTTTTTTGAAACACCTTTCCATTCTTTCAGCAAGATTCCCCACATGTTTGAGACGAGAATGATAAACGCCATGTGCAGGATCCAGGAGCTTGCGCCATTACCGAGTTTGCTTTCTCCCATTCCATAGAAGAAGAATTGTAGAAACCACGTGGTTCCGGCAAGTGCGGCAAACAAATAATTTTTGCCAAGCGGAGTGGCTGTATTTGCGTAATCTGAAAATGTTTTATTTCGAAAGTTTAGGATCATGCACCACGTAAAGTTAGTTGTGAGGCCACCCCAAAGTAAGACGACATACGTCACATTGTTTTGAAATAGCGGATTAAAGCCGTGCTCGACTGCGGCATTCGCCATGGGCTTGCCAGCTTCAATGCCGAAGTTGAAACATGCGCTGAGGATCCCCGAGATTGTGGCAACGATCAATCCCTTAACAAGGCTGAATTCAGCAACACTTTTTTTCTTTGCTTCGTCACCCAGTTCTCTCTCTTTCATCATCCCGGCCACACCGCAGATAAAAATTCCAGTTAAACAAACAAGTACCCCCAACAGAACCAGTTGTCCACCAGCAGAGCCGAGCATGTCGGCAAACGAAATTTTCCCTTCCGATGGAAAGTAGTTGTAGTACAGCGGAGGAATCAATGCACCGAATGCAGCACAGTATCCGAGGATGACAGAGTTACCCAGTGACATCCCCAGAAACCGAATTCCGAGGCCATAAGTAAGTCCACCAATTCCCCAAAGGACGCCCATTGTGTAAACCCACTTTAGCGAGGCGCCATCAGTAGTGGAGATAATTGTTGCAAAGTCGGGCACGGTGAGGTAGGCAGCGAGGGGAGGAACGATCAACCATGAAAAAAGTCCCCCGACAATCCAGTAAGACTCCCACGCCCATCCACGCACTTTCTTAAATGGAAGGTAGAAGCTTCCGGACGCGAAGCCACCAATAAAATGGAAAATGACGCCAAGAATTACCTGCATGTAGAAAAGATACTAATTTCTGTGAATCAATGTTAGTGATGGGTGAAGGGATTGCTGTCATGTGCTGTCCTGAAGGGATCCAAGTTCCAGGTTCCAAGTTTCAAGTTCTAAGAC
>DASWTP010000149.1:0-6747 GCA_036402075.1 Chryseosolibacter sp.
ACAACTTGCCTATCTGGCAAAAGTGCTGATGGGATCAAAAGTAATTTTGAACGACAACGTCACGCAAGTACTACAGTTCCTTGCCCGCCACTCTACAACGAAACGGTCTGAAGCTATTTCATATGGAAGCATAAGGGGAAAGTTCTATGATACAGAAACATCCACGAAAGAAAGCCTTCGACAGGTCTTACAAAAGATGATTCAACACATTGACAAGGAATAAATTGGAAAATAATGATGTCCATATGCCCAGTCAAGACGGCTGGGATAGATCGATCGATACTCCCTGACTATTAGGCTGAACGAACGATAACCATGTTAAATTAAATATTGAAACCATGTAGGTTGGCTTTACTAGTTTAGAGTGAGCGAAAAAAAGCATCAAGTTCAATATTGTAGTATTTACAAAGCGCGTCAATTGTGCTGACGGTAACATTGGTGGTAGCTGTTTCAATTCTTCCAATGTGTATGCCTGTATCATTGAAAACATTCTCTTGCGTCAGTTCCTTCTTTTCTCGAAGCGACTTGAGTCTTCGTCCGATTTTATCAAGTAGAATTTGATTGCGAATGTGGGACACAGCAGCAAACTGTGCATACGTGTTTTAAAATTTAATGACATAATTGTCATTTTGAAAAAATATTCAGAACTTGTGTGTAGGTAGAGAAAGCTATCGCATAACATTTATTTTTGTGAATTCTTCATTTTGTTGAAGGCATTCACACTTAGATCCTCGTTCTGGAAAACTGGTAATTTTCAATCAGGAGTCGAGGCAGTAAGTGTGGCGCTCACGTCATTGGCGTGGGCCCACTTATTCGTCTCCACGGTATACCAGTGCCTCCAGAACGGTAAGTCGGGCTCCACGCCATTTTTTTATTCAGTCCGACTTCGCATGCTACAGTAGATGCTCGAACGAATATTGACGAAAATGGAGAACAACAATCATCTTGATTCCACCCTTGTAAACAGGTTAATTCAAGGCGACAACCTTGCCTTTTCAATAATCTACAAACGTTACGCTCCGGAGCTATACAACTTTGCGAGAAAAAACATCTCCTCCACTGCAGACTGTGAAGAAATTATCCAGGACATCTTCGAGTCCCTCTGGCTACGTCGCGAGAGCCTAAGTCATGTTACTTTGCTACGCGCCTATCTCTATAAAATGGTGCGATACAAGATTATCCGCTACTTCCAACACAGCATGGTGAAAGCCAGGTATGCTGAGCACTTCCTCAAGTTTGAGGCGAATTTCCAAGCTCCTAATGAAGCAGATGAGCTTTTTGAAATGAGATCATTGCTGGACAAAGGGCTTGCACAACTTCCAGAGCGGTGCCGTGAGGCCGTGCACCTTCGTATTAACGAAAATTTAAACAACAACGAAATTGCCAAGCGAATGAATATCAGCAAGGCAACAGTTGAAAATTATTTTGTATCCGCTATAAAGCATCTGAAATCCCTTAATGCAAAACATCTTAGACTAGAGTAGCGTAGAGGCAGGCAAGCTTGTATTCACGAACAATCATCAAGAAATAAAACACCTTCGAATAAATACCTTAAAGATCGCAAACCCTCGTCAGATAAAAGAAGATCATATTTCATCCTGCACGGCATACGTTCTAGAAACGGTAAGTAAGATGCTTGGACACAAGACGCTTAGGACAACGCAGCAGTGTGCGAAGATTTGGATCAAAAGGTTGGGCAGGATATGAGGAATTTGAAAATAAAAATTAGCCAAACAACCTAAGAGACTAGATGCAGACTGGTAGTCAATACTTCTTTTTTTAATAATTTCAGGTTTGCATGTTCTTCACCTATGGAAGCACAAGATGAAAATAAGATCAAGAAGCGGCGCAAAGATCTTCGTAAATCCCAGGAGACCCACGGCGTCCTCCAGACAATACATGGTGGGTTTACGTATCGACTTGGAAACGAAGTGGAGAATTTTAGTGAAAGGTTCGGCCTCGCAAAAGCAGTCTCAAAAGCAATAAAAAAAAGCCTTGGTTACAAGGCTTTTTTTTCTTGAAGAACTTTAATCAAAAATAGATTAGACAAATACATTTAGGTCGGAAAGACGATACGTCATTGCTGGAATGCTTACATCAAATGCACGTGCAAGTTCTTCAATAAGTTCTGTTTCAGTCAGGTCTTGATTTTTCTTTTTATAGAGTTCCTTCATAATAAACTCCTTTGGCATCAATAAAGCGGCGGCAAACGCATTTGCTTCGCTTTCATGAATGATCTCAGCTCTTGAATAAGTCTTCTTACTACGGAATTTGACAATGAAATCTTTGTCAACAAATAATTCCTTCTGTGAATGTGCATGGAGGACGAAATGCCCGAGTTCGTGCGAGATTGTAAAGCGCTGCCGAGTTTTTGACTGAGATGGGTTATAACCTATCGTTCCCTTTCCCTCGTTTAGAACCAGGATGCCTGAAATTTCATTCCCCATTTCATAAGGAATGACATCCACGCCAATTGATTTAGCAATTCGTTCGACTGAAACAGGTGGGCTGTCTACTTTATGATCTTTCAATAATTTGTTCGCCTGGGTTTCAATCTTCTTGTAAATAGCTGTTGATAACAAAGGCATATAATTATGATTTAGATTTTGAGAGTTTTACGAAATCTGTTACAATGTCCGATGCGCCTGCTTTTACATCAAACTTTTCAAGTTCTTTTTTAATGTCTTTTTCCATTTTAGTTGTAGGTAGCGAGCTTTTGATGTAACCAAAAGTTGGAACCAACTGCTCAATGGTTGTATTTAAGGCCACGGCAATTTCAATCAAAACGTGCAACTGCACCTTTTGTTTTCCCTGCTCAATATTGACAATTGAAATTCGCGTTAAACCGACGCGTTGAGCTAGTACTTCCTGCTTACAGCCTTCCTTGATGCGAGATGCACGAATGCTTTCACCAAGCTTTTTGTAAAAAAAAGACTGTTCATCTTTGCTAAGCATAGGGCGAGTGGTGTGACAAGGTATGACAAAGTTATACAAAAAAAGGTAATTGTCAATTACGTCAGTAATACTGACTTTAAATATTAAAAAAAAGTAAGTGTTAGTGTACTCCTGTTGCTTCATTTGGCATACATTTGTGTCGAGTTCAAGCGGCATTTTCATGAGTTGTGGAGTGTTCTAAAACTTGTACTCAACTGATTATGAAGGAGAATGGTAAGAAAATTACGGTTGTAACACTGATCGAGGGGGGTAGAACTTTCTCGGAGGAATACAATACAAACCAAAAAGTACAGGTCTTGGTGAATAAGACCCTCGAGCACTTTAATCTTTCAGATTCTGAGAAAAGAACCCTCACACGATCTGATGGCTCCGTGATTTCTGATTTGAAAGGAACGCTTGAAGAATTGGGAATTCGTGATGGAGAAACCTTACGTTTCTTGTTGAAGTCTGCGCCTAAACCTGAACAACCAAAAAAATTCGCTTAATATGGTTAAGGTTAGCAGGGCTAGTCATTGGTATGAGGAAATGCCTGGCCTTTTAAAGGCTGAAGAGGAAGTTCTAAAACACGGTTTAGACTTTTTTAAATTCATTTCCCAAGTTCCCAACCAGCATGGGTTTATTCAATACATGGGAGAAATTTCCTTCGATCAAGATAAGCGACAGATCGTTGTTATCGTTTTCCCTCACTCTTATCCTTTTTCTCCTCCGGAGATTTTCCCCTACCGCGCGAAGTTAAACGAACAAGGGGCAATCGAATTTTTGGGACATCCAGCGGATGGGAAGAAAACCCAGTCGTTCAATCGTGGAAATCAATTTAGTCCCGATGATAGGATGTGTTTGTTTAAAGACGAGGAAGTGTGGACACCATTTGCAGATGGCGTGGCAATGGCCGCTCGCCAGGCGCAACGGTGGTTGTCAACAGTTCATTCTAAAGAAGGCTTTACTGAAAATTTGATTGTGCCGGAGAACAGTCCAGTAATCGGCCACGCGGGGCAGGTATTATATGCACGACCTAACTCGTTCCCAGATTCTTTTGGAGGTGATCTGCGATTGAAATCATTTAAGGATAACCACTATTGCTTGCTTGAAGTGACTGCTGAAAACGACAAAGGCGAAGTGACATTGCTAAAGACTTTTCCGGATGCTACCGCGCTTTCGTCGAGCAGGTCAGAGATTATCAATGGAAAATGGTTCCATATTGCAAATGGAGATTCAAAGAAGCTTTTAGGTGCCTTTCAGAATCCGATACTTCTTAAGAATTTCCTAGAAACCGAAATTGGAATCACGCTCGATGCAATTTTGCCACAGCCGGAAACAAGGATGAAGGTCTTCATTTTCGGCTTCCGATTTGGGTCTGAGTTAGAGATACATTTTTTCCAGCTTTACTATTGGAAACACGGAATCGCGGTTCAATTTCAACCGTCATATTTGCTTCCCAAAAATCTGTCAACTGATCTATTCTCAAGGATTGATGCACTGTTTGATATCAATGATCTAGGTGAGAAAAAGGTGCTGGCAATTGGCGCTGGGGCAATCGGATCAGAGGTGTTGAAGGAACTCGCTGGATGCGGCATTGGCCATTTTACCGTTGTCGATAGCGAACGATTTGATGCTGGTAATTCTGTAAGGCATGCCGGGGATTTAAATTCGATTGGTGAAGCGAAAGTCGATTTGGTCAAAAAGATTATACAGGCGCGCAATCCCTTCGCAACAGTGACGACAGTTCCACAAGATCTGTTTAGGCTCTCACCTCAGGTAATAGCCGATTATATTGCTGAGCATGATATCATCTTGGATTTAACCGCAAATCGATTGGTCGAAGAATATCTTCATGTCAAAGCTTTTTTACAAGGTAAAACAATTGTGCAGGCTGCTGTATCTCAGGGGGCGCTAACTGGAGTTGTGCTGGTTATGACCCAAGGCACTTCGCCTTGTATAAATTGTTTAAAACAGGCGGATTTAAATTCCCCACCACAGTCAAATGCAAGCGTTGCTCTTCTTAAGCACGCGCCACCTGAATTTGGTGCCTGTTCTCAGCCTGCTCTTCCTGGAAGCGGGATAGATGTAAGAGAGGTCGCCTTGCAAACAGCTCGCGTAGTACTTCAGTTACTAATGAGTAAATCTTCATTTTATCCTAAAGCTACTGGAGCTCAATTGTACTGGCATGGCCCGGCAGGGTCGAAGACAGGAGCACCATTTGGTTGGGACATTAGGAACGCAACCTCGGACCCCGGTTGTAAATGTTGCAATGAAGAAAATTGAAAAGGTTGTAATTACAGTAACCGCGCGGCAGCAGTTACTTGAAGAAATCAATCGCGCTGAATATGTTGAAACGGGTGGTGTGTTGTGTGGCAATTACTCGGAGGACTCGCTTAGAATACATTCGATTTCCGGACCGGGCTCAGGCGCACATCAAACATTGACCGAGTTCGTTGCCGATAAAGATTTCATAGATAAGTTTATTGACGATCAGTATCGGGAATCTGACGGGCATAATATATACATAGGAGAATGGCACAGTCATCCGCAACGATATCCTGTCCCAAGTAGCCAAGATCTCGAGTCTTTCCTTGAAAGGACCTATGAATGGACTATTGGAGACATTGTTTTTATAATTGTTGGATTTGTGAATTTGACACAGGCGAATTTGCAAGATCAAATAGTGGCAGTGCGGTTTGATAAAAAGGAGAAGAAATTTTTTTACGTTGAGATAGTTCTTTAGTCAAATAAAATAAGGGACATCGCTTAGATTCTAATTCACGCCTTCAGTCACTTGTGCTTTAAATGCGTCCTAAAAATTGCATAATATAGGATTGGCTGATTTTGTGAAAGCCACTCAAGCCAGAATTGCCATTTAATAAACACAATATGCTAGCTTATGATTTCAACGCATCACAAATTTGACTATTCAGTTAAGTACTTAAGCGATGCAAAATTCAGCTTTCATGTAGGTGAAGCAATTTCCAACCTTGTGAAAGATTACGAATGGAGTCCACTCGAGTCTTTGACCATTACATTCCACGAACAGTACATGATGTCGGGTGCAACGAAACTCAAGGAAGACGTTATCAAATTCACTGATGACTTAACTTCTGCATCGGTGGACTTATACTTCATGGTTTACACCAACAATAAAAAAAAGACTGTTGGCCCGAGTGAGACAGACGGATTTGAACGGCTGCGTAATTCTATCCCTAAAGTATATGAGCAGTTGTTGGAGCGTTTAAAATCTGCCAAGAAAACGCCTAAGTTGGATGAGGGCGAAAGCGCAAGCGAACCGCCTAAATCTTGACCTAAGCCTTTACCACCTTGCCTTAAAATCGCTCCTGTTCCATCCACCTCATCAATTAAGAGTTCCCGCTGGGACCCGGGGGCGAGGGCGGTGGCGGTTTTATCGGTTCATCCTCCGGCATTCTAAAGAGTATATTCCGTGCATGCCGTCATCGACAGCGCAAACAAAATAAGAGCACACTTTAATTATAGTTTAACATTTTTTGTTCGAAAGTTTTTTCCTAGTCGACTTGACAGGCACAACTCAATTACGGTCTCGTTTCCTGGCTGATCTCAAATTCAAGAACGTCAGCACTGTCCAGCCTACTGAACATCAGTTTCCTTAAAAAGGAAAAACCCATCCAGCCTCTCACTTATAATGAAAGGCATGGATGGGCTCCACCGCTAATATAAAAAGAAATGCACTCATGGCAAGAGCTGTACATCTTCGATAACCCGATGCCTCCACTTATTAAACAGATTGTAGCAGTGCCGGGCTTCTCTCTGTCAGATCAGCCACAA
>DASWTP010000150.1:0-14499 GCA_036402075.1 Chryseosolibacter sp.
CTATGTTAAGTATTCACGTGAGCATGCGCTCGATTTGCCGAAGATCTGCAAACCACCGGACGATGCCCTTCCGGTTAGTGTTGATGAGATGATCATGAGTGTGTACACGGACCTCAACAACGACAAGCTTCTTAGCTTTTCCATGGGAGCTCCAGCTGTTGAATTACTTCCCACAGCTAAATTAAATAAGGCGGTAATGCACGTGCTGCGCGAATCAAAAACAAGTTGTGTTCACTATGAGCATGTGCAGGGAAACGTGAATTTGCGAAAGCAGATCGCGCGTCAGGCGTTGAACTGGGGTGGAACACCCACCGAAGATGATATTGTCGTTACAGCTGGAGCTGTTGAGGCGATGTCGCTTTGCATTAAAGCCATCACAAAGCCTGGTGACGCAATCGCCATCGAGAGCCCGACTTACTTTGCAATTTTCCAGATTATGGAAAGCCATGGCCTGAAGGTGGTGGAGATCCCTACAAACCCGGTGACAGGAGTCGACCTTGACTACCTGGAGAAGGCAATTCCAAAATTCGATATCAAAGCTTGTTTGTTTGTGAGCAACTTCAATAATCCTCTTGGAAGCCTCATGCCTGACGAGAATAAGAAACGCCTGGTGGACATGCTTGCTAAAAAAGAGATTCCGCTGATCGAAGATGATATCTACGGAGAACTCTACTTCGGTAAAACGCGGCCAAAAACCTGTAAGTCATTTGATAAGAAGGGACTCGTGCTTCAATGCAATTCGTTTTCGAAATCGCTTGCACCTGGCTACCGCATCGGTTGGACCATGCCGGGAAGGTTTAAGGAAAAAGTAATTCGACTGAAACGTATGCACACGGTATCAACAAATACCCTTGCGCAGGCAGCGGTTGCTGATTTTCTCGCCAACGGAAGGTTTGAATTACATCTGCGTCATTTACGCAAAGCGCTTCACACGCAATCGTTGCGCTACGTTCAAGGCGTGTGCGAGTATTTCCCGGAAGAGACGCGTATCACACGACCGCAAGGAGGTTTCACCCTCTGGATTGAAATGAATAAAAAGATCAACGCCTACAAACTCCACAAGCGCGCACTCAAACACAACATCGGCATTGCGCCAGGCCAGATCTTCTCTTCCCAGGGAAATTTTGAAAATTGTTTCCGCATCAGCTACGGTATGCCGTGGAGTGAGAAGATCGGAAAGGGACTGGAAACGCTTGGAAAATTAATGCGGGAAATGAAATAGGTTGCCGGGATGCCGGGAATTCCGGGCTCCCTGGCACATGTGCGCAGGCATCTGTGTGTCAAACGCCCAAATCGCCCCCGTCAGCGATAAGCATCAGCAGCTCTTTCACTTCCTCGGCTTTTGCGTGTTCACCCATCTTATCAAACGACATGATCAGGTTACGAAGAACTCTTCGGATGATTTCGAGACTTGAGCAAGGTTCGAAGAATGAACTTTGCGGTGCAAGGTGGAGTTCGTTGATGTAATTCTCGATGTCCTGCTTAGAGAAGATCAATCCTTTGTTAAAAGCGTTGATGTAAAATTGTGGGTGCCGTTCGTCTTTATAGGTAAGCACAAAAAGATTCGGCAAGTTCACACCATACACCGGCAGCTTCAGCTTTTGCGCCACCAGCATGTAGATCACGCAAAGGGTGATCGGGTTTCCTTTATGTGATTCCAGCACAACATTAATCATTGAATTTCCAGGCGAATGGAAATTCTTTGTGTTCGCCCCAAACTTCAGCTTGTTAAAGAGCACACTGTTGATCAGCTTGATCTGATCGAAGGGATAAAGATCAGGTTTGAATTCAAGCCAGGTTTCGTAGTAGATCTGCTCCAGCTCCTGTTTGAGTTTCAGTAACTCGATGTCAGGATATTGGTACGTTGACACAAGCCACATGCCGGTAAGCAAATCCTGCTCTTCGCCTTCGTACCACTTCTTGAGTCTTTCTTTGAGAAGCTCGTATTGCAGTGTATGGATGAGGTCTTCTATTCTTCGCTGAACCTGTGAGTTGAAATTGCTTTCCCATTCAGCTTCAAGAACCGGGATGATGCTGGTGCCTAGGGAAAGAATTTTTTCCTGGACGTGCGACACAATCTGCTCATCCTCATCCTCCAGTAATGAAACAAGTGCTTTAAATTCCTTAGACTCCATTCAATCCCGTTTTATAGCTCCTTAATTTGTGAAAGATAAAAATTTTCCCCCACTAAATTCAGTACAAAAAAACGGACATTTAAGTTTGGATTACACCGACATTAAATTTTTCGACAGGAGCATGATTGGCGGCTTCAATGGAAAGTGAGATCGTTTTACGGGTTTCCAACGGATCAAGGATGCCATCAACCCATAAGCGTGAAGCGGCATAAAAAGGACTGAGCTGTTCGTTGTAACGATCGGTGATCTCCTTAAGTAATTTTTCTTCCTCTTCCTTGGTGATCTGCTGACCCTGGGCCTTCAGTGTATTCACCCGGATCTGCAAAAGGGTTTTCGCGGCAGACTGACCACTCATGACTGCGATCTGCGCAGTGGGCCACGCGAAAATAAAACGCGGGTCGTAAGCTTTTCCGCACATGGCATAGTTGCCCGCACCGTATGAATTCCCGATGATAATTGTAAATTTTGGCACCGTGGAGTTTGCCATCGCGTTCACCATCTTCGCGCCATCTTTGATGATGCCGCCATGTTCCGCTTTACTCCCCACCATGAACCCGCTTACGTCCTGGATGAACAACAACGGTATTTTGCGTTGGTTGCAGTTCATGATGAACCGCGCAGCTTTATCCGCTGAGTCGGAATAGATAACGCCACCCATCTGCATTTCACCTTTCTTGCTCTTCACCACTTTGCGTTGGTTGGCAACAATTCCCACAGCCCACCCATCGATGCGTGCGGTGCCGCAGATTATCGTTTTGCCGTAGAGCGCTTTGTATTCATCGAACTCCGAGTCGTCAACCAGACGCTTGATCACCTCAAGGGTATCATATGGCTTTACGCGATCAAGTGGGAACATACCATAGAGTTCCTTCTCATCTTCCTTCGGTGCCTTTGGCTTTGCCCGATCGAACCCGGCTCTTTCGGTAGCTCCAAATTTCTTAAACAGCGATCGGATATAATCGAGGCAAGCCTGGTCGTTGGGAAACTTGTTATCCGTAACGCCTGAAATTTCACAATGCGTTGTCGCGCCACCGAGCGTTTCATTGTCAATATCTTCTCCGATGGCTGCCTTCACCAGGTATGACCCGGCCAGGAAGATTGATCCTGTCTTGTCAACGATCATCGCCTCATCTGACATGATCGGTAGGTACGCACCACCAGCCACACAACTTCCCATAATGGCTGCGATCTGAATGATTCCCATGGACGACATCTTCGCATTGTTCCTGAATTGGCGCCCAAAGTGCTCTTTGTCCGGGAAAATTTCGTCTTGCATCGGCAAAAACACACCGGCACTGTCAACAAGGTAAATCACCGGCAAGCGGTTCTCCATGGCAATTTCCTGCGCACGCAGATTTTTCTTTGCCGTGATCGGGAACCATGCTCCAGCTTTTACCGTGGCATCGTTGGCAACGATCATGCAGAGTCTTCCCTCGACATGCCCAATACCGGTAACGACCCCGCCTGAAGGACAGCCACCGACATCTTTGTACATGCCTTCACCCGCAAACAATCCGATTTCCAGAAATGACGAATTCTTGTCCAGCAGGTAATCAATCCGCTCCCGGGCAGTGAGTTTTCCCTTTTGGTGCTGCTCTTCTATTTTTTTCTCGCCACCGCCCGCCTTTACCTTTTTCTCTCTGGTGCGAAGCTGAAAGACGAGTTGTTTGAACTGATCTTCGTTCTTGTTGAATTCTAAATCGGATTTTGACATAGATGGCTCAGGCTATTCGGAAGACAGCGTTATGTACATTTCGGATTCTAATTTCCATTCTTGCGCTGCTCTTCGAGCTCACGCTGAATTTTCTTACGGCTTTTCCCAAGGGGAGCCATAAAATGACGTGGATTCTCATTGAAGTGATTGGCAAGTGAATCCAGGTTGTAAAGCAGGTTGTTCAGGTTAACATACAACGAATCGTCCGTCAATAATTTGCTTGCCGTGTTATCGCCTTTATTGAGCTTTGACAATGTCTGGTTCAAATTTGAGATTGCCTGTTGCGCCTTATTGATCGTCCCGTTAAGCTGAATTTGCTTCAATGAATCAGACAAACTTCTGAAATTGTTCAGCGTTGGCTGCAGATCCGTTAGTGTTTTGTTCAGGTTATCGCCCACCGCACCATATTTCCCACTCAGCTCATTCAGGTTTCCTCTTACGGATGCAATCGTGCTGTTGATATTGCGTGGCGTTGACTGGAAATCTGAAAGCATGTTGTTGAGCATGACCGTGCTGGTGGCCAGCGTGTCAAGAATTCCATTGATCTTCTTCAGGGTAGACTGAAGATTGGCTGCAACGGGCTCTGCATTTTCAGTGATCAGCTCAGCAAGCCCTTTGGCTACATCAGTCTGCATCGTGTCTTTGGGATTTAGCTCGGCATCGGGTTTGCCCACCACCAGTGTGATAAATCGTCCGCCCAATAGTTCACCGTTGAGCACCGCTACAGAAGAGCGTGTAACGACAATGTCAGAATCGATTGAAAGCTCTACAACCACGCGGTTTTTTTCCTGCTGGATAATGATCTCACTTACGCGACCGATCGGAGCACCATTCAGGAAAATCTGGTTCGACTCAGTAAGCTTGTCGATGTTCCGGTAGATGGCGTAGTACTTATTGTCGGACGAAAAGAAATCAATTCCTTTTAGGAAGTTAAATCCGAAGTACAACAGCACCAGGGACAGGATCATGAAAAGTCCAACTTTTATTTCCTTCGAGACGTTCATCTGCGTTTTCTTAAGGTCTTACATTTATCAATTGCACAAAAAATCCGGGCAAACCGAAGTAGTCTGCCAATCATAAAATCAACTCTGGATGCGGGAAATTCAAACGACACGAAGACTAACAGAGTATGAGTCCACAATTAGGGGTCAATTTAGGGATTCTACGTCACTTTTATAGTCTTTAAAAGCGCGGTAAATGCCAGATGCTATCAAATCCTGCCCGTTTTTGGTTGCCAGAAACTTTTCCTCTGTTTCATTACTCAGGAAGCCGGCTTCCACTAACACGCTGGGTGTTGCGGTTTTGTATAGCACAACGAATCCGGCTTGCTTCACACCCCGGCTGTGCCGTCCAGCTTTCTGCTTGAATTGTTTTTCAATCTTGTCGGCAAACATGAGGCTGTTCTCAAGGTAGGCGTTTTGCATCAGCGAAAAGAGAATATACGACTCGGGGCTGTTGTCAAATCCCTCGTAATGCTGTTCATAATTTTCTTCGAACAGGATCACCGAGTTCTCACGTTTGGCAACCGATAGATTTTCTTCTGATTTATGAAGCCCCATGACCCATGTTTCCGTTCCGTAGATTTTTGGATTGGAGATGGCGTTGGCATGGATCGAGATGAAGAGGTCGGCTTTATTGCGGTTGGCAATGGCTGCGCGCTCATTCAGTTCAATGAATTTGTCAGTTTTGCGGGTGTAGACAACGTTTACGTCTGGCACATTTTGCTCGATGTACTCCCCAACTTTAAGGGCGATCTTCAGAACGACATCCTTTTCTTTTAGGGTTTTTCCCACAGTGCCTGGGTCTTTACCACCGTGGCCGGGATCTAACACCACCGTCTTAACTTTGAACTCTCGCTGTGCCGGTGAAAAGAACGGCAGGGTGAGCAATGCAGATGATTTCTGAACAAATTCTCGTCTCTTCATACCAGTTTGGTTAGCGTGCCAACAACTTTAGCAAGGTTATTGCTAAAAACACGTGCTGGAATACCATTATTCCCGGAGCTCAGTTCGATCTTCAAAGTATTTACAATAACTTTACGCAAAATTGTGAATTTTTCCCTAAATCCTAAAAATTCGACCTTCAAATCGGGGCTTGTGCGGTATTTCTTCATACTTATTTCCATACTTTTAATATCAACCATAACGGCCCGGGCCCAGGAAAGGCCTGTAAAAAATCCTGCCCGACCGCTCCCCTACAAGACTGACTCCGTCAACGTTCAAACAGATACAACGTTCAACCCGGCCGACACAATATATAGTGACCTCGACTCAGCACGCGTTAAGGCTGATTCGATTCCCCGCAAGGGCGATATTGAGACAACTATCAACTATTCGGCCAGAGATTCCATTCGCGCGAGCGTAGACGGCCAGATGATCTGGCTCTATGGCGATGCGAAAATTGACTATGGAGAAATTGAGCTCGAGGCCGAAGAGATTGTCATCGACTATGCCAACAGCACAATTGCCGCACAGGGTATCCGCGATTCCTTAGGAAACCGCATTGGCTATCCCATCTTCAAAAATGGCAGCGAGTTGTATGAGACCAAGGGCATTATTTACAACATCAAGACAAAGCGAGCCAGGATAAAAGAAGTTGTTACCAAACAAGGTGAAGCCATCCTGCATAGTCATACTGCATTCAAGAATGAGAAGAATGAAATTCTCAGTATCCGAAACAGCTTCACTACCTGCAATCTTGAACATCCGCATTTTGTGATTCGTGCAACGCGAACAAAGGCAATTCCAGACGACAAGATTGTATCCGGACCGTTTTACCTTGAATTCAACGACAT
Source organism: Chryseosolibacter sp. (assembly GCA_036402075.1). Classification (GTDB taxonomy): domain Bacteria; phylum Bacteroidota; class Bacteroidia; order Cytophagales; family Cyclobacteriaceae; genus Chryseosolibacter. Next base: position 6,644 of record DASWTP010000150.1, read on the forward strand.
TCCGCTGCCAGCTGGATTTTTATTTGGAATGTTTCCGGCCCAGAAAGAGAGCGCTTCCGGAATTATCTTCCCTTCATACGGTGAAGAACGCAGGCGTGGATTTAACCTGCGGGGCGGAGGTTACTTCTTCGACATCAGCGACTACGTGAAGCTTGCGCTCATGGGCGACATCTATTCCAAAGGCGGCCACGCAGTGAATGTGATCTCGAATTACAACAAACGCTACAAATACACCGGTAACGTGAACTTCGGCTACTCGAAGAACCGGCTGGGCGAACGTATCGAGGATCGGAATTTCCAGAACGACTTCAGGCTTACGTGGAGTCATTCACCGCAATCCAAAGGCACAGGAAGATTTGCTGCTTCGGTTAATGCTGCAACGGCAACCTACAACCAGAATAACAACCTGATGTACGGAACACCGAATGAATTCTCTGCGATGGCGCTAAGCCCGATCAGTACCAAGCTGAGCTCGAATGTTTCGTATAACAAACGTTTTGCCGGAACACCATTCTCTGCCGGCATCAACCTCAGTCATAACCAGGACCTGAGAACCAAGCTGGTCGACCTGCCGATGCCGAATATTTCGGTGAACATGAACAACATCTATCCTTTTCAAGGAAAATTGAAATCGGGTTCACTCGATAATTTTTCGATCGGTTATACAATGAATGCGACCAACCGGATCACGAACAACCTTGGGCGCATTGGCAGAGATGCCAGGCAGGACAGTATTGCACCGTTCACGTTTGACAACCTTCCTGTCTTCCTTGACAATTCAAGAAAAGGCGTCCGTCACACCATACCCGTTTCGTATTCGTTCAAGATGCTGAAGCATTTTACAGTGTCACCCACTATTAACTATGAAGAGAAATGGTATTTTGAGCGCCTTGACTGGAGCCGTGCCGCTGATTCTACTTTTGTTGCTGACACCATCCCGGGCTTTAACCGCATTGCTAACTATTCGTTTAGTGCTGGGGTGGCAACGCGCATTTATGGAATGTATCACTTTAAGCGCAAGACGAGCAAGGTGAAGGCCATCCGCCACGTTATCAATCCCTCTGTGTCACTTGGCTACACACCGGACTTCACAAAGAATTCGCTGTACTATGACACGCTCCGCGATAAGACAAACCAGTTGGTGTACCAGGATAAGTTCAGCAATTTTGTCTATGGAGGTTCACAGCAGGGACGGTCAGGAGCGATCGGTTTTGGAATCGGTAATAACCTGGAAATGAAAGTGAGAGGAGCGAAGGATACCGTTGACCGCAAAGTTATGTTGCTGAACAACCTCTCCGTAAACTCCAGCTACAACCTGATTGCTGACTCGTTCAAGCTTGCCCCGCTTGCCTTTGCCGCAAATACGAATATTCTCAATAACAAGATCAATGTAAACCTGTCGGCCACGGTAGATCCCTACAACTACATTCCCATTGTTAATGAGGAGACGCAGAAAACAACCTTCAAGCGGATCGACTCCTATGCATGGAGAAGCGGAAGCTTGGGCCGGATCACGAATGCAAACCTTGCGGTCAGTACCAACCTCAATCCCCAGAAACGAGACCAGGAAAACAAAACGCGAGAGAAAGTTTCTGAAGCCGAAATATCTGAAAACGATAAAGCTTATCTGCTGAAGAATGCAGCGCAGTATGTCGACTTCGATATTCCGTGGAGTCTGAATATCAATTACAATTTGAATTTCTCCAATCCGGTGAACAGCGAAAAACAGATTACGCAGACTGTTCAGTTTACGGGTGACGTTTCGCTGACGGAAAAATGGAAGGTCACCTTTAACTCAGGTTATCACTTTGAGACAGCCGAATTCACCCAAACAAACCTGGGCATTTCCCGCGATCTGCATTGCTGGCAGATGAACCTGACCTGGGTTCCGTTTGGTCGATTCCAGTCATACAATTTCACTATCGCAGTGAAGGCGTCCATCCTCCAGGACCTGAAGCTGGAAAGAAGGAGGCCGTTCCTGGATAACTTGTAGTAATTAGTCGGTCACTCATTGAAGGACTGATTTTGATAGCTGACGGTTCTCTAATGCTAGCCAGGCATTGGGCATTTGGAATTAGGCATTAGTGAGCGCAATCGATCGTTGAGGTAGGTGATTCCATTATTGACTGATCTTAAAAAAAATCGATGACGAACTAGGTAAACTTTGCCGAGTCCTCTAATGCCAAATGCCTATTGCCCAATTCCTTCCTTGATACGATCTTACCCAGTTTCCTCATGCCCGTCCCTATTTTTTGCGGACCTGTAGTTGTCTTTCGACAGCGTACCCCGTTTCACGTTACCCCACCGTGACCATTTTACCGAGACATTTACCGAAAAAAAGTGTAACCCTTGTGTTGCTGAATGCATTGAGGCTTTTTCGTTGAATCGAAAATCCGCCTAGTGGCGTGTCGCGTTTCAAATTTATGAAGGATAGCTTTTCTAACCGAAAAACTTTCCCCTTCTATGAAACGCCTTTTGACATTTTCGACCGCACTAACCCTGGTGGTGTTGTGCCGTGCTGCAATTGCTGTCTCGTTGCCCGATGGATTTCATCTTCCAGATTCCATAAAAGAAATGACGCTCCGTTACCGATCAGTGCAAAACCTGATCGTTCTTCCCGTGAAGATAAATGATAGCATTACGGTAAACCTGATTCTTGATACCGGTTGTCGTAACCTGGTGCTCTTTGGCAAGAAATTTAAGAAGCTAATGAAGCTTGAAGACGGGCGTCCGGTTCAATTCTCAGGACTCGGTTCGGGCAAGCCTGTTGTTGGAGCGCTCTCGCTGTACAATCGCATTTCCATTCACCAGGTGCTGGGCGAACGCATTCCGGTTGTTGTTGTTCCCAGCAAGAATGTGCTAAGTCATTACAAGGATGTCGATGGTGTTATCGGGTTTGAACTCTTCCTGAAGTTTGAGATCGAGCTCAACCCCCGCGCTAAGACTATCACATTTCGGCCTGCGGAATATTCGTCTGTACCGGAAGATTTTTCGTCCGTGCCATTACGCATCGTGGACCTTCGACCGGTAATGGATTCGAAAGTAAGCATGGGCGCTGACGTGGCGCTGGCCTGCGACCTGATGATTGATACTGGATCAAACCTCGGTTTACTGGTGAAAACAACGGAAATGGAAAAGTATACAACAGGCGCCCGTAAGCAGGTCATCGGCTTTGGTTTTAATGGAGAAGTGATGGGCTACCAGACGCTTTCTGAAAAACTTTCGCTCGATGGTCTTTCACTTGAAGACGTGCCTACCGGGGTTATTGAATCACCGTGGCACAACTACGCATCCATCGGAATGAATGTGCTGAAAGATTATATTCTGATCATCAACTATTACAAACTCTACGCGTGTTTCAAGAAGCTGACCGCGGTCAGCTAAGAGCTGACATACGTTTTGATGACGGTCATCATCCATTCAGGATACACGCCTACCCATAGGAGAAGCGCCACCAGCATGCCCATGGTGACACCGCTGATGATGTACACCGAAGGATGGAGCATGTCAACCGGTTCCTCTTCGCCTTCGTGTCGTTCAAACATGACCGCGATGATGCGGATGTAGTAATAGAGTCCGATGGCGCTGTTCACTGCGAGCATAGCGACCAATAGCCACCGTTGCGTATTTACACCGGCTGCGATGAGGTAAAATTTGCCGATAAACCCGGCTGTCAACGGAATCCCGGCAAGCGATAATAGCATCGCTGAAAGGATTGCTGCCGTCCATGGCCTTCGCCAAAGCAAGCCCTGGTAATCCTCCATATGGTCGGCATCACGATCACGGTCTGACAGCGTTGAAAGAATTCCAAAGGCGCCCACCGTTGTTATGAAGTAAGCAACGAGGTAAAACGTTACCGCTTCAATTCCGAGTTCGCCACCTGCAAGAAACGCCACAAGGATGTATCCAATGTGGGCAATTGATGAGTAGGCAAGGATTCGCTTGATATTTCGTTGGCGCAGGGCGAGGAAATTACCGATGAACATGGAGGCGATGGCAATCGCTGTGAAAATGAGCATTAGCGATTCGTACTGATAACCGTTGATCAGGTTGAAGAACCTGACCAGCAAAACAATCATTCCTCCTTTGGAAACGGTGGCGATAAAAGCGGTTACAGGAGCAGGCGCGCCTTCGTACACATCTGCGGCCCACATGTGAAAGGGTACCAGGCTCAATTTAAACCCAACGCCTACCACCATCAGGCCAAAGCCGGTCAGCAGCAGGAGGGGCATTTGCGCATAGCCGGAGAGATATTTTGCGATGCCGTTGAACTCAAGCGATCCGGATTGTGCGTATACCAGCGCCATTCCAAACAGGATGAAGGCGGAGGAGAATGCAGCCATGATGAGGTACTTGAGTCCTGCTTCGTCAGACTTTTCCCTTCTTCGTAAATAGGCGATCATCGAGTAAAGGGAAACGCTGAGGATCTCAAGTCCGAGGAAAAGTGAGATGAAATGTTTACTGATTACCAGGACGCACGCGCCCAGTGTTGCGAGAATCAGCAGGATGTAATACTCTTCCTTGCGTTCTTCACGCTGCTCAAAATAGGCGAAAGAGATCATTGTTACGGCTAATGACGTCAGCAGAATGAGCCCCATGTTGAACACCGCGAAGCCATCGAAAACAAACAAGGGTTCGATTACCCATTTTACCTTGGCGTTGTATTGCACGAGGTAAATAAAGTCAGCCAGGAGGGAAAGTGCAGTGATTACGTAAATCATCTTATGATTCCGCTTAACTGAAATGGAAAACATGATCAGTATCGCTGAGCTCGTCAGGATAAATATAGGGACGATGCTTAGAAAATCGGTCTTACTCATGGTGAACTCCTTTCTTGCTTAAATATTCCCGGGTAACGGGTTGAAATGGTTTTGTCAGTTTTTTTTCGCTCATTTTGAGTCCATTGGTTACAGGTCCTTTCGAAGTTTCAATGAACGGCTGAGGGTATACACCCAGCCAGATGATCAGCACCACCATGGGAATAAAAATGAATTTCTCGCGAAGGTTCAGGTCTTCTGAATGCGAAGTCCGGTGTGCGTCCATTCGCGCTTCACCGTAAAAGATCTTCTGCATTATTCTTAACGAGTACGCGGTGGCACCAACCAGTCCTATGGCGGCAAAAATGGTAAGTGGTTTATTTGCGGACCAGGATCCGATCAGTGTTGCAAACTCTGCCACAAAATTGCCGAGGCCCGGAAGTCCAAGTGATGCCATTGAAAAGATCAGTGCTATAACGCCCATGGAAGGCATCTTTGTCCAGAAACCGCCCATCCTCGATACATCTCGGGTGTGAATGCGTTCGTAAAGTGCTCCAGCAAGGATGAACAGTGCCCCTGTGCTTATGCCGTGGGTGATCATTTGCATCACAACACCTTGCCAGGCCAGCTCATTGAATGAGAAAACTCCGAGCATGATAAATCCCATATGGCTTACACTCGTGTAGGCAACAAGTCTTTTGAAATCGGTTTGAGAGTATGCCAGTACCGCACCGTACAGAATGCCGATCACTCCAAACAGCATTGCCACAGGCGCGATCTCGACCGAAGCCTCCGGAAAGAAGGGAACAACGAATCGCATCAGACCATATGCGCCAGTCTTGAGAAGTAATCCCGCAAGAATGAGGCTTCCGGCCGTTGGTGCCTGCGAATGCGCATCCGGCAGCCACGTATGAAAGGGAACAACAGGCAATTTAACAATGAACGCTGCGAGGAATCCCAGCATCAACAAACGTCCGGCTTCAGGCGATAGCGCGGTATTAAGTAATTCAAAATAATTAAAGGTGTATGTTCCGCTCGCACTTCCGTGTATGAAATAAAGCGAGAGAATGGCCAGGAGCATCAGCAGTCCCGAAGCTTGTGTGAAGATGAAAAACTTATATGCTGCGTAGGTTTTGTTTTCGTGCCCCCAGATTCCTATGAGAAAATACATGGGGATTAGCATCACTTCCCAGAAGAAATAGAACAGAAACAAATCCATAGTGAGAAATACACCTGTGATTCCAGCGAGTACCCAGAGGAGGTTGAAGTAGTAGAAGCCAGTGCGGTATTGAATTTCTTTCCAGGATGTGAGTACAGCAATTATTCCGAGGAAAAAGGTCAACATAACCATCAGCAGGCTCAGGCCGTCCATCGCGAAAGAAAGAGAGATGCCGAAGGTTGGAATCCATGCTGCATTGAATTTGATCAGCCACTGATCTGAACTGGCGTAAGAGCCCTGGTTCATCCATAAAAAAACGGAGATAATAAAGTCGATGACGACTGTTAAAAGCGCAAGAGATTTTCCAAGGGCTGCGTTTGCACGCGAAACAAGCCAGGCGATTATTCCGCCAAGCATGAGAATGATGATGAGGGCAAGAAGGATCATGTCGAACGCGTTTAGTTAGTTAAACAGCAATCCAATGGAAAGCACGAAGATGGCACCGACTACAATTCCCATGATGTACCACCGCATCACGCCATTCTGCGTGCGGGCAAATGCATCGTGAAAGAAATTGCTTACCGATACGATCCCTGAATAAAATCCGTCAATGATATCATTTTTATTTACCGATGACAGGAATACATACGGTTTCACAAACAGGAAATCGTACGCCCGATCAAATCCCCAGCCCGAATACCAGAACCGGTTTGTCACAATCATGGAGCTCTTCAGTTCTGCGCGCAGATCGGTGCGTTTCATGTAGAAGAACCAGGCGACACCAACGCCAAGGATGCATAACAATGCAGCAGAAAGTTGAATGATCCATTCCGATTGCTCGATCCCAGGAGAAAGCACGATTGCGGGAACCGCAGGCGCGAGATAGTCCGTAAACAATTGCAGATGTCCGAGCGTGTGTGGGAGTTCAATGAAGCCTCCCACCAGCGAAAGAACGCCAAGGACAACGAGTGGAATGGAAATTAAAGCACCAACCGGATGGCTTACGTGTGTTTTCTCCGTTCCGTAAAATGTCAGGAATACCATGCGAAATGTGTAGATAGCAGTGACAAACGCTCCGATGAGCGCAGCAGCAAAGAACCACATGTTTCCTTTCTCCCCGGCCAGGGACAACCACAGGATCTGATCTTTACTGTAGAATCCCGCTGTAATAAAGGGAAGTGCAGCGAGTGAGCCCGATCCAATAAGAAACGTCCAGAAGATGACAGGCAGTTTGTTTTTCAGCCCGCCCATCTTGAACATGTCGTGTTCGTGATGCAGAACCATGATTACAGCACCGGCACCAAGAAACAGTAGAGCCTTGAAGAAAGCGTGGATCATGAAGTGGAAAATGGCGGCCGAATATGCGCCCACACCAAGCGCAAGAAACATGTAGCCGATCTGCGAGATCGTTGAATAGGCGAGCACCCGCTTCAAGTCGTTTTGCGTCAGTGCGCTGAAGCCAGCAAGAAGAAGTGTCAGCGCTCCGATGATGCCAACCCAGTTTTGTGCGAGGGGAGCGAGTTCAAATAGTGTGTATGTTCGGGTGATGAGGTAGACACCTGCTGTCACCATTGTTGCCGCGTGGATCAAGGCACTCACAGGTGAGGGGCCAGCCATCGCGTCTGGCAGCCATGTTTGAAGCGGAAGTTGTGCGGACTTCCCCACAGCGCCTCCCAGCAGTAGAAAAGCGATGAGCGTTCCAGTGTCGGATCCAAGAGGCAATGCCTGGGGTGCCTGATCTAAAATTTCCTGAATTGCTAACGTGCCGAATGTTTGAAATAACATAAACAATCCGATCGCCATTGCGGTATCACCAACGCGTGTGATGATAAAAGCCTTGCGCGCGGCATAGCCGTTTTTTTCTTCCTTGTACCAGAAGCCGATCAGCAGATAACTGCAGAGCCCAACGCCTTCCCACCCGAGGTATATCAGTACAAGGT
>DASWTP010000151.1:0-68755 GCA_036402075.1 Chryseosolibacter sp.
GAGATTTTTAAATCATTAAACCGTAAAAACATGTCTGAAATTGCACAAAAAGTAAAACAGATCATCATCGAGAAACTTGGTGTTGAAGAATCTGAAGTTACTCCTGAGGCTAGCTTTACTAACGATCTTGGAGCAGATTCACTTGATACCGTTGAGTTGATCATGGAGTTCGAGAAGGAATTCAACATCTCGATTCCAGATGATCAGGCCGAAAACATCTCTACCGTTGGCCAGGCTATCTCTTATCTTGAGCAAAACGTTAAGAAATAATATCTGATTATCACGCTTAATCAACCACATCCTTTTGAACATGCAATTGAAGCGAGTAGTCGTTACGGGGCTTGGTGCACTCACACCCATCGGCAATACTTTGACCGAGTATTGGGATGGACTCAGAAACGGTAAGAGCGGTGCAGCAGCCATTACGCGCTTCGATGCCTCTAAATTCAAAACAAAGTTTGCGTGCGAAGTAAAAAACTTTGACATCGGTAACTTCATGGATCGCAAGGAGGCTCGCAAGATGGACCCCTTCGCGCAGTACGCCATGGTTGCTGTGGATGAGGCAATTAAAGATTCAAACCTCCCCCTGACCGAACTTAATCCCAATCGCGTTGGCGTGATCTGGGGTTCAGGTATCGGGGGGTTGTTAACTTTCCAGGAAGAAGTAAAATCGTATGCGAAAGGCGATGGAACCCCACGCTTCAATCCTTTCTTCATTCCTAAAATGATTCCGGACTTAAGCGCAGGTCATATTTCAATCAAATATGGCTTCCGCGGTCCGAATTATGTAACTGTATCTGCGTGTGCATCGTCCACCAACGCGCTCTATGACGCCTTCACATTCCTCCGTCTTGGGAAAGCCGATATCATTGTGTCTGGTGGATCCGAAGCAGCAGTATGCGAAGCTGGCGTAGGCGGATTCAACGCCTTGAAAGCACTCTCCGAACGAAACGACTCACCTGAAACTGCTTCTCGACCTTATGATAAGGACCGCGATGGTTTTGTGCTGGGCGAAGGAGCTGGCGCAGTTATCCTGGAAGAATATGAGCACGCTAAAAAACGCGGTGCTAAAATCTATGCGGAAATCATCGGTGGCGGAATGTCTTCTGACGCTTACCACATCACAGCACCACATCCTGAAGGAGCCGGCATCATCCAGGTAATGTACAACGCCCTCGAGGATGCAGGCATCAAACCTGAAGACATCGACTATATCAACACGCACGGCACTTCAACTCCACTTGGCGATATCGGAGAAATTAAAGCGATCCAGAAAGTATTTGGTGAGCATGCTTACAAGATGAACATCAGCTCGACAAAATCGATGACAGGCCACCTGCTTGGCGCTGCTGGTGCGGTAGAAACCATCGCGTGTATCCTCGCACTGCGGGAAGGAATTGTTCCTCCAACAATCAACCATTTTACCGATGACCCCGACCTGGATCCAAGATTGAATATGACGTTCAACAAAGCTCAGAAAAAAGAGGTCAAAATCGCGTTAAGCAACACGTTTGGATTTGGTGGACACAACTTCTCTATCCTGCTGAAGAAAGTTTGAAGTTTGTAGTTATTACTGCACCTTGGACGGTGCGACCAATTAAACCATAAACCACGCACAGCGCGAAAGGCCAAAACCTCACAGCAATTGCCTTTTTTTACTACCTTGTAATCAGAATTAGTCCACGTAACGCTTGGTTTGGAAGATCTTAAAAATTCCTAAAGGGAAGTCTGCTAACGATGTTAAGCTGATCAGGGCGGTGCAAAACATTGCCGGCCTTACGCCATCCAACCTGGCGATATATCGGCTCGCTACTGTTCATAGCTCAATTGCAAAAGAGAACGATCACGGCTTTAAAGAATCAAACGAACGACTGGAATACCTTGGCGATGCCATTTTGGGTGCGGCAGTCGCGGATTACCTGTTCAAAAAATTTCCGTTCAAACCTGAGGGCTTCCTCACGGAAATCCGCTCACGCATTGTGAATCGTGAAGCGCTCAATACCCTCGCAAAAAAAATTGGCGTTGGAAATATAGTTCAATTCGATAACAAGAATTCGCACCTGCAACAGGTGATCCTGGGCAACACGCTCGAAGCAATTGTCGGTGCCATATACCTCGACAAAGGCTACCTCCGAACCCGCAAGTTCGTCATCGACAAACTCATCGCGCCAAACTACGACCTTGATGAACTTGTTAACTCAAATTCGAATTTCAAGAGTAAGATCATCGAGTGGGCCCAGCGCGAAGGAAAAGAAGTGCGCTTCGAGATACTCAACGTTAAAAAAGCACGCAATCACAAAGAGTTCACCGCCCAGGTGATGGTTGACAACGAAGCGATGGGAACCGGCTACGGCAACAGCAAGAAGAAGGCAGAGCAGGATGCAGCGCTGAAAACGTGTGAGCAGTTGAATCTTATCGCGTAGCTTCGAGAACCGGATAGTGAACAGAGAACAAAGAATGCTGAACTTCTGCTTGGGAAATAATATCGAACACTCAACACTCAATGTCGAATGTCGAAGTTAGAGTGTCTCTAATATTGAAGCAAAGCCAAAGATGCTGTTTTAAACACTAAACGTTAACAGCATGAAATTCGATTTAGAAGAAAGACTGATTGATTATTCGGTAGAGGTTTTGGAAATCATAGACCTACTACCAAATAATAAAGGTGCAAATCACCTGGGAGGCCAGTTGGTCAGGTCTAGCACGTCACCAGCCCTTAACTATGCAGAGGCACAAGCCGCGGAATCCAGGCAGGATTTCATTCACAAAATGCGAGTCTCGCTTAAAGAGCTGCGGGAATCACGAGTCTGTATGAAAATCATTAAGAAAAGGAAGTATCTGCATGAAGATTCTAAGTTAGGGGCCGCTCTCGCAGAAACAGAAGAGCTTGTGGCAATCTTTGCTAAGAGCATACAAACCGCCCAGAAAAACCTTCCAAAAGAAAGATGATTTTAGTTACTGGAGAATCCTGGATTTCATGACGGGACGTATTCCAACTTCGACATTCGACATTGAGCGTTGAATGTTCGATATTCTGCATTTTAACTTGCACAAAAACTTCTTTCTCTCAATCTTCGTTCTCACTTGAGAGAACGCACAAAGCATGAAAATTGGAGGCGCGACCGTCAATCAGATTCCCCTGGACTGGGAAAACAATCTTCGAAATATCATTGACGCTATAACCGAAGCAAAACAGCAGAAAATCCGCGTGCTTTGTTTGCCCGAACTTTGCCTTACGGGATACGGTTGTGAAGACTTGTTTTTAAGTAGCTGGGTGTCGAAGGTGGCGTGGACAAAACTTCAAACTATCGTCCCTCATACCGAAGACATCACGGTTTCAATTGGCCTTCCTATTCTCATCGAGAATGTTACCTACAACGGGGCTTGCGTCATCAGCAATAAGAAAATCCTTGGCATTACATTAAAACAAAACCTCGCCCGCGATGGCGTTCACTATGAGCCGCGCTGGTTCGAGGAATGGCCAGTAGGGCAAGTTGTTTCGCTCGGTGAAGATTATCAGCACACACAAGCCGGTGATTTGATTTACGAAGTTGACGGCATCACGATTGGTTTCGAAATCTGCGAAGACGCGTGGCGAAAAACAAATCGGCCGGGGTATCGATTGAAAGAACGGTCGGTGGAGCTGATTCTCAACCCAAGTGCCAGTCATTTCGCGATGGGCAAAAGTGAGCTTCGCGAGCACGAAGTAGTGATTGAAGGCTCAGGAAAGTTTAATTGCGTTTATGTGTATGTCAATCTTCTGGGCAACGAAGCAGGAAGAATGATCTACGATGGTGATATCATTATTGGGCAAAATGGAAAGCTGATCGTCATCAACAAACGTCTTTCGTTCAGAAAATTTAATGTGATCTCCTGTGATATTGATTTTAAAGATCCTCAAAAATCAAAATGCGCAGCGGTTACCGACAACAAAGAGAAGAACGAGGAACTTGCGCAGGCTGAATCCCTGGCACTTTACGATTACCTGAGAAAAAGCAAGGCAAAAGGTTACACCTTGTCCTTGAGCGGAGGAGCGGACTCCAGCATGTGTGCGGTGTTGGTTGCCGAAATGGCAAAGCGCGTCCCAAAAGAGGTTGGTTGGCCAGGCTTCTGTGAGGCGCTCGGTCTAAACGAAAAGGAGATTCAGCAAGACTGGAGACGCGCAGTTGGAAAACTCCTGACTTGTGCATACCAGGGCACAAAGAACTCATCAGACAAAACGTTGCATGCCGCTAAGTCACTCGCTGAATCCATTGGCGCTGAATTTCACGAGTGGAAAATAGACGATGAAGTAAATTCCTATTCATCAAAAATTGAGCATGCGCTTGGACGGAAACTAAGTTGGGAAACGGATGACATTGCGATGCAGAACATCCAGGCACGAACCCGCTCGCCTATCATCTGGATGCTTGCGAACATCAAACGAGCTGTGCTTCTGACCACCTCAAACCGCAGCGAAGGTGATGTGGGCTATGCCACCATGGATGGTGACACCAGCGGCAGCCTTGCTCCGATCGCAGGAATAAGTAAAGTGTTTATCCTCCAGTGGCTCAAATGGGCTGAGACCAACCTTGATCAAAAAGGACTCAATGCCGTAAATAACCTTCAACCCACAGCAGAACTCAGGCCGCTCGAACGCAATCAAACGGATGAAGATGATCTTATGCCCTACCCGATCCTCGCAGAGATTGAAAAACATGCCATCCAACATCGAAAGTCACCAATCCAGGTCTTTGATGAAATGAAGGCCTCGGTAGAACCCCTGCGTTTAAAAGGCTATATCAAAAAGTTTTTCCGGATGTGGTCAGCCAATCAATGGAAGCGGGAACGCCTCGCTCCCTCCTTCCACCTTGACGACATAAACGTTGACCCCCGTAGCTGGTGTAGGTTCCCGATTCTTTCCTCAAGTTTCAAGGAAGAATTGGAACTGCTTGATAATCTTTGAATTATAAGGCGCATCAGCTTTATGCTTTCGGCTTTCACCTATGCGCTTTCTGCGTATATTTGTCGTTATGGCTATGTTGAACTTCATTATTTGGAACGGAAGTCCGGAGATCTTTAGCATCGGGACATTCTCGCTTCGTTGGTACGGACTATTTTTTGCCCTTGGTTTTCTGATCACCCAACAGATCTTGTACTACATGTATCGCAAAGAAGGCAAACCTGAGCAGGATGTCGATACATTGACCATCTACATGGTGATCGCCACCATTGTAGGCGCGCGACTTGGCCATATCATTTTCTACGATCCTCAAATCATTTGGGAAGAACCGCTCAGCATTTTCCTGCCGTTCGAATTCAGCCCGTTCCGTTTTATTGGTCTGCAAGGATTGGCAAGCCATGGTGCTGCTATCGGAATATTGTTCGCGCTTTGGCTCTATAGTCGAAAGCGGAAGCCCGGGCAGTCGTACTTGCAGGTGGTTGACAGAATCGTAATCCTGGTGGCTCTGGTGGGTGCGTTAATACGGTTCGGAAACTTTTTCAACTCAGAGATCATCGGCAAACCTACAAACTCAGCGATAGGCGTTGTGTTTGTTAACCGACTGACAGAAGCTGTTGAAGACCGAGACGAACAGGAAATAATCGAATCAATCGTTTATCATAAGAACGATTCCCTTCCTGTGGGCGCCAATGGTGAAATCCCGATGAACGTGTATTTCTTCTTTAAGAACGGAGTATCCGAGGCGGAAGCAACTGAGATTATGGACTACGCGCAAAACGTATCTTTCCGTTTGCCCGAGTATTTTGATCGCTCGCAAACTCCCGACTATGAAGTTGCCAAGCAAGAAGATGGGAAACTGGCAGCAAGACTTTCTGTGATCGGTATCTCAAGGCACCCAGCCCAACTTTACGAATCGATTTCGTGTGTGTTACTTTTCTTGCTCCTCTATGCAATCTGGGCGCGCTATAAAGAGAATTTGCCTCCGGGCAGATTGCTTGGCTTGTTCCTGATCATCTGTTTCGGACTGCGATTCGCCTATGAATTCCTGAAAGAGCCACAGGAATCATTCGAAAATGATCTGCCACTCTTCATGGGACAGATCCTGAGCATTCCCCTGGTAATCGCAGGAATTTTTATTTTGATCTACTCATACCGCGTAAAAGAGATACCTACAGCCGAAAGTAAGCGTTAAACTTATTTGCCGCGTGGAAGTCAAAGGGAAAAGGAATGCTGGCGTTTATCATTGGATTTTTGAGCTTGTTCACCCATGCTGGTCACTCAGACCACGCGAATGCGGTTGCTGCAGACTCGCTGAAACGTCCTCTTAAGGCCAGGCAGATACCCATTGACACAACAAGGAAGTTTGTTCAGGTCAGGCGGATTTTCCTGATAGGCAATCGCATTACGCGGGATCAGATCATTTTGCGAGAGCTTTCGCTGAAACCAGGAGATATCATCTACAGCGCAGACCTTGCCGGCATCCTCGACCTCGACAAGAAAAAGCTGATCAACACCCGGCTCTTCAATACGGTAGAGATCAAAATTCTGGAGCTCGATGCGAAGAACATCGACCTTGTGATAGACCTCAACGAACGATGGTATACATTTCCTTCACCAATATTTGAGCTAGCCGACCGTAACTTTAACGAATGGTGGCAGAACTACGGCCACGATTTCCGCAGAGTGAACTATGGCTTGCGGCTTTATCAATACAACATGCGCGGCCGTAATGAAACACTGCGGCTCCATGCGCAATTTGGTTTTCAGCGCAAGTTTGAATTGTTGTATCGATTTCCATACATCGACAAAAAACAGAAGCACGGTCTTTCACTCGATCTCGGATACCTGGAAACAAAAAACCTGGCCGCCCGGACATTGGATCACAAGTACATTTACTCAAAATCGGATTATATTTTAAAGTCCGACCGCGTTGCGGGACTCACCTACTCGTATCGCAAATCGTTTTACAAAACACACTCGGCAAAAGTCGAATATCGTAAAACGCATATTGCAGATACAGTGAAAAGTATCAATCCAATTTTTATCAAAGGCGATGGAACGCACGAGCTGGAGTATACGTCCTTTAACTATCAGTTCAACGCAGATCACCGCGACTTTTTTGCCTATCCGCTCAAGGGTTTTCAGTTTGCTGTTGATTTCAGAAAAACAGGGCTGCTGCCGAATGACGATGTGAATAAATGGGAAGGCAGCATTTTATATTCGCGTTACCTGGACCTCAAAAGGGAATATTACCTTTCTAACAACACGGTGCTCTATGCCAGCACACCGGATGATTTGTCGTATGTTAATTTCAGCGCGCTGGGTCTGCGAAAACAATTTGTGCGTGGGTATGAAATCTATGTAATTGAAGGACCGATGTACGCCCTGAACAAGACAACGCTTAAGAAAAAGATTTTCTCCAATACCTATCATTGGGCCGATATGCCAATTGACCAGTTCAGGCATATCCCGATTGCCATCTACCTGAAAACATATTTCGATGTAGGAGTCGTTGACAACTATCCCGACTATGAGCAGCTTGGCATAAATACCCAGCTATCCGATAAGCTCATTGCCGGTGGCGGCTTTGGCTTTGATATTGTAGGTTCTTATGATATCGTTCTTCGACTCGAGTATAGCTTCAATGTTGAGGGTGGAAATGGATTTTTCTTCCACCTGAAAAAAGAATTTTAATACCGCCAGGGCTTCTTATTTCCTCGCTTGTCGTACGTAAACCACTGACCAACGCGTTTTCCTTTCTCGTAGCTACCGCTGTACTCAAGTTTTCCGGCTTCATTATAAAACTCCCAGGCACCGTCCTCCAGCCCCTCCTGGTAAAATCCTTTCTGCAGCAACACTCCGCTCTCGCTGAAAATGCGCACCTCCCCTTGCGGTAAACCGTTTACGTAAGTCAGCGAACGCTGCTGTCGGCCACTGTCATAAAAATACTTCCACGCTCCTTCATACTGGCTGTCTTTGTATTTTCCCTTTCGCTCAAGCTGGCCGTTCTCATGGAAGTACCAGGCCGAATCCTGCAGCAAGCCGTCCTTCCATTGCTCAATTGCCTGGAGTTTTTTTGTCGCATAAAAATATTCAATCCTGCCGTCCAGGTTTCCCGACTTAAAGAATTCGCGCGCCATTAAAACACCGGACGGGTAAAAATATTTCCACTCGCCTTCTTTCGAATCACCAATTTTAGCGCCCTCTGATTTCAGTACCTTATTCGGATAATGATCCCGAATTAAGTCCTGACTATGTCCATTAAAGACCATCGCAGATAATAGCAGTCCTAAAATTTTCCAGTGAGTTTGCCCTTTCATAATTTTCTTCAACTACTAAAATACGACCATAATAAAATATCTGACGTTTTTATTTCTATTTCTATCGGCTCACGCATCAGCGCAGAGTAGTTCAATTGTTATGAGTGCCGAGGTAATGGGGATGGGTAACACGTCATCATGCCATAGGAGCGAATGGTCTTTACTCACTAACATTGGTGGATTAGCTGAAGTATCATCGATCTCTGTTTCGTTTTCGCAATATGCAGTGCCCTCCTTCAAGCCCTTCAACCGCACAGCTGCAACCATTGCCGCGCCTGTTGGAGTTGGTGCCGCGGGGGCAGCGTTCTTCCGGTTTGGTGACGCATTGTATAACGAGCAGCTGATCTCTGCTGGCTATTCAAACAAATTTGGACTTGCTTCCCTTGGGCTGAAAGTAAATTACATCCAATATTACGCGGAAGGATTCGGCCGGTCGGGCGCTTTCACGGTGTCGTTTGGTGGCATCGCTGAAATCACTAAACAGTTTTCGGTGGGAGCAATCGTTGAGAACATCAATCAGCCCACGCTGTCAACGGAAACGGAGAGTCGAATTCCAACGCGGTTTATGGTGGGAACGGAATTCAAGCTATCCAAAAAAGTGCTTGCTATAACAGAGCTGGAGAAAGAGCTGGAGCACGACCCCGTCATCAGAGCGGGAATTGCATATGAGCTCTATAAAAAACTGACAGCAAGAACCGGTTTCAATGTCAATCCGCAATCAGCGTTTGGTGGTTTCGGGGTTAAGCTGAAAAAGTTTACGCTCGACTACGCGTTTCAATTTCACGAATACTTAGGCGCTGCACACCAGGCAACCGTTCGCGTAAGCCTCACAAAAAACAAATGAAAACGCTCGCCATTATATTTACATTTTTTACCATCACGGTTCTTGCGCAGGATAAAGAAACCAATTTTAACAGAATTGCAGATGAATTGGTCGCCAATGAAAGCGATGAAGACGAAGCTGTTCTTGAATCCCGTTACGAAAACCTAACACTTCTGTTATCGAACCCGCTTGATCTCAATAAAGTGACTGTCGAGGAATTGCGGCAGCTATATTTTCTTAGCGAACATCAGATTCAGCAATTTGTAAAATACCGTGAAGAACAGGGTCAACTCCTTTCGATCTACGAGTTGCAGGCTGTTCCCGACTTCGACCAGCATACCATCAATACGCTGGCTCCCCTGGTGACCGTTGTCGATGAGGGAGAAAGAATCAATGCTTCCCTCTTAGGCCGGATCATCGACCCTGGCAACGCATACCTGATCCTTCGATGGGATAAGACGCTTGAAACAAAGAAGGGGTTCACAAACGCGGCCGACTCGCTCCAGCGATACGTGGGCTCCGATCATAAATTCTTCACCCGGCTCCGCAGTGCCATTCCGTTCGACTACAGCATCGGGTTCACCTTTGAAAAAGATGCGGGCGAGAAATTTCAGTGGAACCCGCGGAAGCGAAAATTTGCAGCTGATTACAACTCCGCGCACATCCAACTAATCAACAAAGGCCGACTAACGAATTTTATTCTTGGTGACTACCAGGCACAATTCGGACAGGGCGTTGTTCTTGGAGGCGCCTTCGGTCTTGGCAAAAGTGCGGAGACCATTACGACTGTCCGAAGACCAACGATCGGATTCATGCCGCACACTTCTGCAGGCGAATCGGGTTTTTATCGTGGTGTGGCAGCCACATTCCAGGTGAATAAAAATCTGAAGGTGTCTGCATTTGGATCGCACATATACCGCGATGCAACCCTGAATGACACGGATGCGGGATCTGAAATAAATGCGTTTCAATATTCGGGGTTTCATCGAAATGCAAATGAACAGCGGTCAGAGCGAGTGACCGAAGAAGTAGTCGCGGGTTCGGTTCTTCAGTATTCGCGCAAGAGTTTTGATGCAGGCGTTGTGGTGCAGCACATTACTTTTCAACACCCGATCGTTAAGGAAAGAAATCTCTACAATCAGTTCACGTTTACCGGCACAGAGAATCTGAATGGCGGGATCTTCTACAATTACACCGTGAATAACTTTTGCTTGTTTGGAGAAACTGCCAAATCGGTAAAAGGCGGGCTCGCCACTGTGACAGGAGTCATTGGGTCGCTCACTCCATCACTGGATGTTTCCGTTCTGTATAGAAACTACGGTGAGTCATATTACTCGTTTTATGCGAATCCGTTTTCCGAGAATACGCAAGCCCAAAACGAAGCTGGCATCTATTGGGGAATAAAGTATAAATGGAACAGGCGTTGGATGCTGTCGTCATATTTCGACTTATTTCGATTTCCATGGCTCGGATTCAGGCGCTATGCACCCGCGTCTGGCTTTGAGTGGCTCAGTCGGTTAACATTTCAACCTTCGAGGAAAATGTCGTTGTTCCTTCAGGCTCGGCAGGCGCACAAGCCGAGAAACATCGCGCAAGAAACAACGCAGCATCAGCTTGCCAACGGACGCAAAACCAATCTTTGGGCTTCGCTCACATACGCTGAGGGAATGCTGCGGATGCGAACACGAATCCAGTACAGCACTTTTTCATTCGACCAAAAAACTTCTGATGGCATAGTATTGCTCCAGGGGCTGGGATTTGAGATCGGGAAACTTCAGCTGACAGCACATTATGCACTTTTTCAAACCGATGATTTTGACAATCGCCAATACGTTTACGAAAATGACGTGTACCTGGCCTTCTCATTGCCGAGCTATGATGGAAATGGAATCCGAAGTATGTTCATGGCACAGTATTCCATCTCTAAAACCATCAGTGTCTATGCACGTTTTGCGCGAACGTACTATCACGATAAAGAGGAAATCGGCAGCGGCCTCGAATCGATTACTGGAAATACAAAGAATGATGTTAAATTTCAGGCGGTTTTACGGTTTTAAACACAAGCGATGCACGCAGTTGATCAGATTACACCAGAAGTGCTCCTGGTGATGTGTATTGGCGGAATCGCCTTTATCCTCATTTTCAAAGCTATTTTCCGGAAAAAGCACTGAACGCGCGGATGCTGATTCTGTCGACAAACGGAATTTTTTGTAATTTTAAGTGAGTTCCCGCCTGTTGAATTACAATTACAATCGTTCACGTAACGGTATTTACCCTAACTATTCACCTCACAAGAACTTAAACTATACCATGAAAACCAGATTAATCGTCTTAACACTTTTCCTTTTTTCCAGCGCGGCATTTTCGCAAGTGACGAAAAAAACGCTCGAACTTCCGGAGTTCAAGAGCATTTATGTGAACTCGAATTACACCGTGTATCTCAAGCAAACCAACAAGCAGGAAGTTAATGTGGAAGCGTTGACCGAAATATTTTCCGCCAGTGACATCAAGGTGGAGAATGGTGTGCTGCTCATCAACATTGAACGCAAACCTGAAAACCCGAACAAGAGCTTATGGGCAAAGATTGATGATATTAAACTCAATCCTACGATGAAGCTTTACGTGAGCATGAAAAATATTGATGAACTACAGGTGAACAGCAACGGAAAGATCATCTCCGAAAATTCCCTCGCAGCAAACAACCTGAAGCTCGCAGTTAACGGTAACGGAAGCATGGACCTCGACATCAAGGGTGACATCATCAAGTCGGAAGTGTCGGGCTCGGGTAACCTAGCACTCCGCGGATATGCTACGTCAATCGATGCGCTGGTGAGCGGCTCCGGTGCAATCAATGGTTTTAACTGCCCGGTAGAAAGCGCAAAAATTAAGGTGACTGGATCGGGCACCTGTGAAGTTAATGTGACTAATGTTATTGATGCGATGGTGCTCGGCAGCGGCCAGGTAAAGCACAAAGGCAACACGAAGAATACGCAGAAAAAAGTGTATGGCTCCGGCAGCGTTGACCGGGCGTATTAACATATTCCATGACGACCATTGTAAGGAAAGCACAGAAATGTGCTTTTTTCGTGTGTGGAGATATATGTTGTAACGAATACTTTGACCGGTAAAGCGGCTGGAGACGCTTGATTCCGTTAAAAAACCGGAAATCGGCCAAAATTCACGAAAATGGCGATCTCCCTTGTTATGAGCATTTTTTTGTTACCTTTAACTTGTTAATTGATTCAATCTTTCTCTGTGCCTCATCAATTTTCATTGTGTCGTTCCAGTCAAAGTTTGACAGTTTTCGTAAATCATTTTCTCATTTATTTTTCAAAACAATGAACATTTATGTTGCCAACATCCCTTTTAAGGCATCCGAACAGGAATTGAAGGGATTATTCGAAGAGTATGGCGAAGTATCTTCAGCCAAAATCATCATGGACAAAGTAACACAGCGTAGTCGTGGTTTCGGTTTTATCGAAATGGCAGACGAAGCTGCTGGTCGCCAGGCCATCACGAGCCTGAACGGTTTCAATTTCTTAGGTAAGACCCTGGTTGTAAACGAAGCTAGACCGAAAACTGACGCTCCTCGCAGCGGTGGTGGCGGTGGCGGTTACCGAAGTGGTGGAGGCGGTGGTGGATTCAACCGCAGAAGCAACAATAACGAATATTAATCATCACGCGATAAATGAAACCAAAGCTGTCTCGAAAGGGCAGCTTTTTTATTTACGCTGTGTGTAGTTCTTCTTATCACATAGGCATCTGAAAGAAGAAATTAGGAATTAGGAATTAGGAATTAGGAATTAGGAATAGAGCTCGCAAAAGCAAAGTTAGTTCTTGTCCTCACTTATTTACACCCGTGTCAAAAGAGAAGTCCGACAAATGCGAATCCCTGCTCCGGCTGTTTACTAATGCCTAATGCCTCAATGCCCAATGCCTCTTACATGTAGTGTTCCATGCTCAAAGCCCTCAAAGTCTTTACAGATTTCTTTAGCTATTACCGAAAAAATTAACTAAACTTTGTATACACCAAAAATAAATGGCTTATGAGTGTCATCACCGATGTTGAAAGGTGGGGTAACAGTCATCGCCCTGGCTTTCTTGATATTTTTCGAATGGCCCTTGGAATCTTCATCACCTACAAAGGGCTTCACTTTATTACGCACATGAACGAGCTGGAAAACACAACGGCAGGCATTAATGTTTGGTTTGCGGGAGCGTTCCTTGCTCACTACGTTATTTTTGCCCACATTCTCGCGGGCCCACTCATCGCAGCCGGACTTTTCACCCGAGTTGCGTGCGCCTTGCAACTACCGATCCTCATCGGAGCAGTGTTCCTGGTCAATTATCCGAAGGGCCTTTTTTCGGTTGGAAATCATATGGAGCTTGAGATTTCGCTTATGGTGCTCGTTGGCCTCGTAGTCTTCATGATTTTCGGTGCCGGACGTTTTTCTATTGACGCCATCCGAAGGCGCGAAATGGAGGCCATCCATTAAAATATTTCTTCCTAACCAAACCTAATCCAAAAGGGCATCCCAACAGATGCCCTTTTCTTATATATTCACAGAAAAAAATTTGTGAGCAGCTACGTTATTGGCATCGATATCGGAACGGGAAGCACAAAAGCATTGGCTGTCGACTCGAAGGGTGCAACCATCACCTCAAGCCAGGTGCACTACGATATCGACACTCGCATGCCTGGGTATTGCGAACAGGATCCGGAAATTGTATGGAACGCCTTCTCCAGCTGCATCAAAAAAATAACAACAGAACTCAAGTCGGCCCCTGAAGCGATCGTGCTGAGCAGTGCGATGCATAGCGTGATACCGGTAAACGAATCCGGCACAGCGATCCATCCAATGATTATCTGGGCCGACAACCGAAGTGCCTCCATTGCAAAACGAATTCACGAATCATCCCTTGGGGAGATGCTCTACGAGCAAAACGGAACACCCCTTCATGCAATGGCCCCGCTTTGCAAGATCTTGTGGCTGAAGGAAAACGACAAAACCGTTTTCAGGAACACATTCAAGTTTATCTCCATGAAGGAATATATCTGGTTCAAGATGTTCAATGATTACCAGGTTGATCATTCGATCGCTTCCGCAACAGCCCTGATGGACATCCAAAAATGCGAGTGGAATCCAAACGCACTCTCGTTGCTTGACCTTGGCAACGACAAATTTTCGCAGCTGGTGGCCACCAACTACAAACGCAGCAACGCGAATTCAGAAGCGTGTAGCGTGCTCGGCATACTTCCTCGGACCATCGTCATTGCAGGCGCTAGCGATGGTTGTCTTGCTAACCTCGGAAGTTTTGCGACTGACCCCGGAATCGCAGCGTTGACCATCGGCACAAGTGGTGCCGTGCGTGTCGCAAGTCACCAGCCAGTTTACAACTTCAAGGCGATGACCTTCAATTACCGGCTTGACGAAAATACGTTTATCTGCGGTGGCCCGACCAACAACGGTGGAGTCGTGCTCAAGTGGTATGTCACAAATTTCCTTAAGCTTCCGCTGGCAACAGCCGATGATTATAATAAAGTGCTGACCACGATCACTACAGCACCGCCCGGCTCCAGTGGATTGATCTTTCTTCCGTACTTGTTCGGAGAGCGCGCCCCCATCTGGAACAGCGACTCGTTTGGCGTTTTCTTTGGAATCAAGAGCCAGCACAAGCAAGAACATTTCACCCGGGCTGTAGTCGAGGGTATTTCCTTTGCATTGTATGACATTGCCGAGAACCTTATGGCGGGTGGCACTTCAATCCGGCAAATTCATGTTAGTGGTGGTTTCGTGCGATCATCAGCATGGCTCCAGATCCTTGCAGATATATTTAATATCAAAGTTTGTTTGCTGAACACCGATGACGCGTCCGCGCTGGGAGCCGCCTTTCTCGGATTAAAAGAGATGGGAATGATCAGCGACATTAAAGCACTGCAGCCGGGAACAGTCAAGGAGGTTCTTCCTCACCGTGCTCATCATGAACTGTACCGTAAGAATTTTGAAGCCTATCGAAAAGTTTATAATTGCACCAAAGAACTAATGATCTAACCTATGGAAATCGGACTTGTCGGCCTGGGAAAAATGGGATTTAATCTCGCCCAGAATATTCATAACCACCAACATCAGCTCACGGCATTTGACCTGAACAATACACTGGTTGAAGGTATCTCAAAAAAAGGTGTGAAGACAGTCAGCTCACTTGACGCACTGGCAAAAACCTTCACGGGTAAAAAAGTTATCTGGCTGATGATTCCTGCCGGCAGCGCTGTCGACAAAACCATTGAAGCACTCAAACCAATGCTGAAGGCGGGAGATATTCTCATTGATGGCGGAAACTCAAACTACAAAGACACCGTTCGCAGATCGGCTGATCTCGCCAGCGCCCAAATTGATTTCCTCGATTGCGGAACCAGTGGCGGAACGGAAGGTGCGCTGCATGGTGTCTGCGCAATGATTGGTGGCAGCAAACAAGCCTTTGCTTACTGTGAGCCTTTATTTAAGGACATTGCGCTCCGGGGCGGATATTTATACTGTGGAGAGTCGGGCGCTGGCCATTTTGTAAAAATGATTCACAACGGAATTGAATACGGCATGATGCAGTCAATCGCTGAAGGATTTGAAGTAATGCAGCGCAGCAACTTTAAGCTCAATCTAAAGGACGTTGCAGGCGTTTGGAATCATGGATCGGTGGTCCGAAGCTGGCTCATGGAACTTACAGAAAACGCATTATCAAAAGATCCGAACCTTGATTCCATAAAAGGTATAATGCACTCATCAGGTGAAGGTAAATGGACACTCGACCACGCATTGGAAAATCAGATTGCAACGCCAGTCATTGCGCTTTCGGTGTTGATGCGTTACCGCTCACTGCAGGAGGATACATTCTCCGGAAAAATTGTCGCTGCGTTGAGGAATGAATTTGGCGGGCATGCGGTGGAGAAGAAGTGAGATGTGCTCAGGTGTTCAGGTGCTCGTGTGCTCATGTGGGAGCAGAAGTAAATTGAAGAGATGTCTCCCATTTGAGAATTGCGGCTGATGGAGTGTTAAGGTGCTAAGGTATTAAAGTGTTAATGTTGGTCAGGGATTAACTTACGCGGGCCTGATTGACTATTTTCCGGGGATGCCGAATTTTTAACACATTCCCGCCTGCATCAAAGTCGGACTTGAATCGGACCGTGCGCAATATCACCCTTAAGAATATTTTCGACTATCGCCATGAAGGGTTAGAGCTCCGACTTTAACACTTTAACACCTTAACACGCTAACACCTTAACGCCATGCCGTGTCGAACAAGTAAACCATTGCTCCGCGAGTCATCTCACCGCAACATGAGCACATGAGCACATGCTAACATGAGCACATCTCATCCCCTTTCAAGCTTCATCAACGTCAGCTCCGGAGGCATTCCAATTCTTCCGGGATAACCCAAATACCCAAAGCCCCGATTGACATAAAGAAATTGCTGTCCTTCCTGGTAAAGTCCCGCCCACTGCTTGTAGGCATACTGTGATGGACTCCATCTAAAATTACCGATCTCAACACCGAACTGAAATCCATGCGTGTGACCGGAGAATTGAACATCAATGTCCTTATATAACGGGCGAACTTGTGCGTCCCAATGGCTGGGGTCATGTGACAAAAGCAGTTTTACAGCGGCCTCTTCCGTACCCTTATGAGCAAGATTGAGTTTACCATATTTCGCAAACCTTCCTCCTCCCCAGTTTTCATTTCCCAGGATCGCGAGCTTTTCCCCTCCCTGTTCAATGATGTGATTTTGATTCATCAGCAACTTGAAGTTCATCAGTCGATGCGCCTCAATGAGGTCTTTGAAGTTGTCACGCTTCTCATCGATCGTTCTCCACGCGTGGTAGTCACCGTAATCATGGTTGCCGGTTACCGAATAAACACCCAGAGGCGCCCTGAATTTGCTGAAGATATCAATGTACTCTTTAACTTCAGCGGCCTCGTTGTTCACAAGATCACCTGTAAAAAAAATGACATCCGGTTTTTCATTTAACAGCATTTCCACTCCTCCCTTAACAGCTGTTTTATTGAAAAAGCTTCCGGAGTGAATATCGGAGACATGTCCTATCGTGATGCCATCGAATGACTTTGGAAGATTTGGCAACTTCACCGTCACCCGCTTCACGCGATAGTCATGAGCACCCGAAATTATTCCGTAGGCCATCGCACCGAAGGGAATTGCGGAGGCGACCAACGCTGTCTTCGCCAGAAACTCCGAGCGTGGAATAGCCGGGCCGATTAATTTGTCAGGTTCCGGATTATAAAACATGTTAGCAACCCAACGAACGCCACGCTGCAAATCATCCACGAGCACAAACACAATTCCGAAAATCTTAGAAAAGTAAGTAGCGAATAACCCTGTGAGAATCCAGTTTCGCGTAGCGGTTGGAAATTTATAAGGATCCGAAAAACTCCACCAGGCAAGCGCAAGTATGGCAAGGATTGTTGGGATCCAAAAGCCGAAACGAGCCCCGTTTCGCCAGCCAGCAGACCACTCTTTACTAACAGCCAAAACAGCCTGAAACAAGTAATAATCCACCAGCAGAAAGAAGATTATGAAGAAAATGAATGTCATCACACGGGGTTTCATATAAAAGAAGAAAGTCGCCTTATTTTGTAAGACGACTTTCCCAAAATTTTAGTTCATTAATTCAAAGCAACTGCACCGTCCGCGTCAGGAGCTTCTCTTTTTTTGAAGATCCGCTCTTTCAGCTTTGTGACCAGAAGGTACATGACCGGCACGAGGACCAGCGTCAGGAACGTTCCAAAGATCAAGCCGAAGATCATCGTCCATGACAACGGCTTCCAGAATGCAGCGTTGTCACCTCCAAAATAAATATGCGGATTGAATTCCGAGAACAACGTTACGAAATCCATGTTCAAGCCGACCGCCAACGGGATCAATCCAGTTGTGGCCGCAAGCGTTGTCAAAATAACGGGGGTCATACGCGTTTTTGCAGCTTCGATAATCGCATCATACAAGGGCATACCTTGCGAGCGCAGAAGCTCGGTAAATTCAACCATCAAAATTCCATTCCGCACTACCAGTCCAGCCAATGCCATGATTCCTACACCCGTCATGATGATGGAGATCTCCATATCAAACATGGAGAAGCCAATCAACACACCGATAATACTGAATACAATTTCAAGCAGGATAATCACAGGCTTGCTCACGGAGTTGAACTGGATAACCAGGATCATGAACATCAATCCGAATGCAAGTCCGAACGCAAGACCAAGGAATGCCATAGTTTCTGCCTGCTCTTCCTGTTCACCCGTCATCTTCACGGTAACGCCATCGGGGACCTGGTAGTCATCAAGTCTGCTCTGAATATCGGCTACTACTTCGTTCGGGTTAAATCCACCCAGTACGTTTGACTGCAACGTGATCACACGCTTCTGATCGATCCGTTTCACACCTGCGTAGCTGTTGGCGTATTCGATCGTACCGATCGCTGACAACGGCACCTGGCGAACAATTCCACCTGAGCCCATGTCGCGATACGTGATCGGAAGGTTGATAAGCGCATTAATATCGTTGCGTTGCGTTTCTTTCACGCGTAGCTGAATCGGATAGTCATCATTCTCATCCTTGAACTTCGACACTTCTTTTCCATATACGGCAGTGTTTAGTGCCATACCTATGGCTGCAGTCGAAATTCCCTCACGGTTTGCTTTCTCGCGATCGATGTTGATTACGATCTCAGGCTTATCGCTCTGGAAATCGGATTTGAGCTCTTCCACACCGGGTACTTGTAAATTCACAAGGTAGCGTTGAACCTGATTTGCAGTTTTGACTAACTGTTCAAAGTCGTCACCAGCAATTTCGATGTTAATCGCCTTGCCTGTCGGAGGACCATTGGCTTCTTTATCCACTGCAATCTCCGCACCCTTGATCCCTTTCACCGCTTCACGAATTTCGTCCATGTACTGGGTGGTTGAGACACCATTGCGCTCGGAAAACTTTACGAACGCGACAGAAACTTTGCCCAGGTGAGAGCTGGCCTGTGTCCCTGCATCGAATGGATTATCACTTGCACCAATCGCCACGTTTGAAATGACTGACTCAACAACCGGGTTGTCTTTTCCCATCACCTTAATGATACGGTCTTCCACCACACGGGTCACCGAATCCGTCACTTTAGTATCGGTACCGATTGGCATCCGCACATACGCGTAGATGAAATTCGGATCGCCATTCGGGAAAAACACAACATCAGGGTTCATGATCCGGGTGAACACAATGCTGAAGATGAAAAGGCCGACCACACTCAATGCGACTCCTATCGGACGGTATCCTGTCAGGCACCACGTGATAAGCTTTCTATACCCATTCTGAACTTTGGGCCATGCCGATGTTTGGAAATTCGAGATCACACGGTTTAGCACGAAGTGATTCAGCACGTAGAGCAGGTAAATGAAAACGATGAAGTTTCCTAAACCAAAAGCAATCATATACGACACCAGGGCAATGGCACCGAACGTAATAGATGTAACCTTAAATCCTCTTGTTACTCTTGGCTTTTCGTGTTCATTGTGGTCATGCGGTTTCATGAAGTCAGCAGCAAAAACCGGGTTAATGATATATGCCACCAACAGTGAAGCAAGCAACGCCACGATGAGAGTGATCGGCAGATACATCATGAACTTTCCGATCACGCCCGGCCAGAATGCCAACGGAATAAACGGTGCAAGGACGACAAGTGTACCCGTTAACACCGGAAGAAATACTTCACCTGCAGCAATCTTAGCTGCCTTACGGATGGGTACTTTTCCGTTATCGAATACACGGTGCGTGTTTTCAATTACCACGATTGCATCGTCCACCACAATTCCTAACGCGAGCAGGAATGAGAATAGCGTCATCATATTCAGTGAGAATCCGATGCCTGGGAAAACCAGGAATGCAATAAAACTTGAAATCGGGACCGAAAGACCTACAAAGATGGCATTCGTCACGCCCATGAAGAACATCAGGATGATGGTTACGAGAACGAAACCGATGATGATCGTATTGATCAGGTCGTGAAGCGTCACACGCGTGTTGTCAGATTGATCAGCGGTGATCGTCACATTGAGACCTGGAGGCAGAATGCCCTTTTTGTACTCGTCCACCACCGCCCGAATTCCATCGGAAGCATCAATGAGGTTCTCTCCATTTCGCTTGATAACATTTAACGTCACTACGTTTTTCTTATCAAGACGTGCATAGCTCTCTTGTTCTTTATGAGAGTCTACTACTTCAGCAATGTCCTTCAAGAGGATCTTACCTCCGCGGATCGATCCCACGACCGTGTTCGCAATTTCTTCGGCACTCTTGTATTCACCGGTTACGCTTAGCGAGCGCTTCATACCGGCAACACCAAGCTGACCGCCTGGAATCAATACGTTTTCGCTTCCAACCGCTTGCTGAATATCAGTGAAGTCGACACCTGCGGATGCCGCTTTGTACATATCAACATTGATCTGGATCTCGCGATCAAGCGCGCCAACGATATCAACTCTGCGAATCTCTTTTACGGCCTCAAAGCGGTCTTGCATCAACTCTGCGTAGCGCTTCAGCGTCTTCAGGTCGTAGTCACCGGACAGGTTTACGAACATGATCGGCACTTCGGAAATGTCGATGTCCATCACTACCGGATCATCCGGCAAATCGCTTGGAAGATCGGGTTTTGCTTTATCAACTGCATCCTGCACTTCACGTTTCGCCTCGGTCACGTCAACATCGGTCTGGAATTCGATGATAACGTTCGAGAAGTTCTGAATAGAGTTGCTGGAAATTTTCTTCACCCCGGCAATAGACTTCACCTGCTTCTCGATCTGTTTTGTGATGAGGTTTTCAAGATCGGTTGGCGAACCGGGATACGGAGTCGCTACATAGATCTGTGGGAAAACAACTTCTGGGAAGTTTTCCTTGGGCAGTCGCAGGTATGTCACTATACCCATCAGGCAGATGAGAACGGTGGCTACATAAATCGCGACCTTATTATCGATGGCCCAACTGGTGGGCTTAAATTCATTTTCTACGTCTTGCATAAATTCGGCTTTGGGTTTCCGGAATTGCGTTAGATTTTAATGTAGTCTCCATCATTGAGGCCCTGGTAGCCTACGGTGATCACTTTGTCACCCGCCTTCAGTCCTTTTACCTGTGCGAGTCCACCGTATACACCGTCTACCGTCACAACTTTGCGAACAGCGATGGTCTTGCCGCCTTTTGCCTGAGCGATATATACAACCTTCTCGTTGTTGATCTCCTGGATAACATTGATCGGGATTACGAGCGCGTCATTTGCGGTGTGAAAAATAACCTTAGCGGTAGCCGTCATATTGGGGCGCAGGTCTGCTGATGAAGGAACCTTTACTTCCACATCGAAGGTGCGCGACATAGGATCAATTGTGCGACCTGCGAAAGTGACTTCCGCAGGTATTTCGCGGTTCAACTCTGAAACCGTCACAAGCACTTTGTTGCCTTTCTTAATACGGGTGGCGTACGCTTCCGAAACTTTTGCCACAAGCTTCAAGTCGTTTGTGTTTACAACGCGAACCGCTGGCATTCCAGGGGCTACGTTTTCTCCTTGTTTGATCAATAGCGCATCCACGGTGCCGGTGATTGTCGACTTGATCTTCGTCAACTCGTTTTGTTCCTGCAAAGATGCTATTTGCTTCTCGAGACTTTCTTTGTTCGTCTTTGCCTGGAGGTATTGTACCTCAGTTCCTATCTTTTGATTCCACAGGTTTTTCTGGCGCTCATATACGGAAGTAGCAAGCTCAAGCTGCGATTTCATTGATTCGATGCTTCTGGCGATAATGGAGTTGTCAATCTGGGCAATGGTCTGCCCTTTTGAAACCTGATCACCTTCACTCGCAAAGACCTGGGTGATTGTTCCAGCGGCTTTCGCGCTGATGAGAATATTATTCTCTGATTCAACCGTTCCCTGAGTTTGAACATAGTGGTTGAATTTCTTCGGAGAGAGCTCCGTTACGGCAACCTCTTTTGTTCTTACGTTTGACGAGTCTGGATTTTCTTTCGCAATTTCTTCTTCAAGTTTGGCGATTTCTTTTGCAAGGGCGGCCTGCTCCTTCTTTAACTTGTCAAGACGTGCCTTCTTATCATCATCTTTTGTAGCAGCGCTGCAGGCAGCAAGCAAACTTGCAACAACGAGCACTGCCAGAGTGCGGTAGTAAAAATTTGATTTCATGTATGTAGGTTTTGTAGCGGTCATAAAAATTGGTTCTTATTTATCTTGTGGGTTCTGCGGATTCAATTTTCCATAGGCCTTGTCGAGGTCTACTTTGGCAACCAGTGCGTCATACAATGCCGCATAGTAGTTGATCTGCGCTTCACGTAAAGCACTTTCAGCTTCTGTCACTTCAAGATTCGATCCGACACCCTGTTCGTACTTGATCTTGGTTACGCGTGCAACGTTTTCCGCCAGTTGACGGTTGGCAGCCTGCGACTTCAGGGTGTTCACTGCATTCAAGTAACTGATGGCAGATTGCTTCACTTGTAAGTCAATGGCAGCTTTCAGACTGGTAAATCCATTCTCGATCTTCTGCATGTTCAATTTTTCCTGTTGCAGGCGATAGTTGCGCTGGAGGCCGCTGAACAACGGTACATTCAAGGTCACGCCAAAAGACGAAAACGAGTACCATTTGTCAGGACCAATTCCAAACTCCGGAATTTCCTGAATATTGCTCTCGGTCTTGAACAAACCACCGATGTTAGGTGATTGAGTTGAATAGCCAAGGTTGGCGAACGCAATAAGGCTCGGCAGCGACTCAGCATACTTGTTTTTGATGTTCAATGCCTGCAGTTTTCGGTTTGATTCAAGAATGCTATAGTCAGTGCGTTGCGAGTAGTCCCACTTCTCGGCATAATTGGCGAGCAGATTTTCGTCAATCTGTAATGAAGCGATATCACCCTGAACATCGATGTTTTGATCCATCGGATAGTTCATCTGGAACTTGAGTAACTGAAGACCGAGTTCCTGCAGGTTGCGGAAGTTATCGCGTTGCGCTTTCAGGTTATTGGCCGTTACCTGGATCCGGTCAACATCAATAGCCTCGGCAAACCCATTCTCATTCAAAGCCTTTGTTGTTCGGAGCAATGAATCAACGCGCGCAATGTTTACATCGAAGAGGGTAACACGGTCCTTGTTGATCAGCACATTGTAATACGCTTTAGTTACCTGTTCAACGATGTTCTCCTTGGTTTGTGCGTTAGTCTTAACAGACAAATCGCGATACGCATTCGCGGCCTGAAGTCCGACTAGGTATGAACCGTTAAAAAGGATCTGCGAAATTGTAAGGGAGGCATTGCCGGCAGATTTCAACTGAAAAAAGTTCTGTAGCGCAACAACATCTCCTGCCTGGATTCCCGGGATCGAGCTCAGGTCAATGAAACCCTGCTGATCAGGATTGTATTGCGAAAAGAACCGCGGCAACTTCTGGTTGTGTGTAATTCCAACGGATGCATCTATTTGTGGCAATCCGATCCCGCGGGTTTCTTTCACACGCGCATTTGCAATCCGTTCATCGAGGGTTGCGTTCTTTGCATTGGCATTGTTAGCCAACGCATACTCAACGGCCTGTTCAAGCGTAAAAGATTGTCCATTCTGGTTCTCTTGCGCTAACGTCAACGCGCGAGATGCAAGAATGAACGCAACTAGCAGGTATATTTTTCTCATATCTATAGAATTGTTGAAGGTTGGTGATTAGTAACGTCTTTATATTTCTGGTATAGCTTTCGTCCCTTGTCGGTAACGAGACCATAAACAAAATGGTCGAATATCTGCATCTGCACTTCCGCCAGCCGAAACTGCTCACGCGGAAAAATCTCTTCATCAAACGCCATCTGCACCAGCTCCAGTCGCACAGCGGCAATTACCTTGGTGTTGATCTCGGGTCTGAAGTAACCTTCCTCAATTCCCTGTTTCAAATTGCTTTCGACAGATTGACGTATTGATTTGTTCTTGTGGTTTACCCACTCGCTCCATGCTTTCGGATGGTACTTCTGCAAATCAAACAACAATGACGGATTCATGTCCTGCATATTTTGCTTAAGCACCACCGACAGTTTGGCAAGCTCGTCAATGGCATTCTTGGCATTTGCCCGAATAGCAGCGAACTCAGCCGTGTGTCGCTCCAGGTGATTCTTGCAGGCCATCGTCACGATATCCTCCTTATCTGCAAAATGCTGGTACAGCGTTTTTTTCGAGACCGACAGGTGACGTGCGATATCGTCCATCGATATGCTCCTCACCCCGTACTTTGTGAACAGCTCTTCAGCACCTTTTAAAATCTTGTCTTTCGTCTGGATGTCTTCCATAGGGCTGCAAAACTATGGAAACTTTTAACATTTCAAAAGTTTCCAACGTTTCCTTTAACGGCTGCCAACCAGATTGGTTCTCTTAAATCGTAACTTTTTGAGTTAATCTTTTGTGAAGTGTCCCCTCAAATGGTTGAGGTGTCAGAAGCATTCTGCGAAGTGTCTTTCTCCCGATAACACCATTTCTCTTTCATTTTCGCCTTAAAACGCTCTCGCTCTTCCGGAGTCATGTTTGAGAACTTATTATAGTAGTGTTGCTTCCAGCGCATGGCATTGCCTGATCTGCTCTTTCCATGAAAGCCTCCGAAGAGAAGTTTGCCTAACAGTAGTAAGCCTAACGCTTCCCAGAACGTGATTTCGCGAAGGTTGAATATGGATGGAATCAGCCAATTCCACAGCAGCATGACGATGCCTCCGAAAGCGATGATGAACACCACTCCCATCACCGTCCATTTCAATATTTTTACACCCTTATTCATAACAATATCTTTATAGCTGTATTTATAATTCGTCATAGAGTTTTTGCAGTCGCTTTCGCAGCGCCAGGATTGCATATCGTTTTCTTGAAAGGAGCGTGTTGATCGAGATACCAGTTTCTTCGGCTATCTCGCGGAAACTCTTCTCTTCTATTTCGTTCTGAATAAAAATAGTTCGCTGATCTTCCGGCAATTCGTCCAGCGCTTCCATAATCTCCTCCCACAACATTTCGCGGATGTACGAATCCTCGGGTGTGTTGCCCAGGTCAGGGAGAATGTCTGAAAGCGTAATAGGTGACTCATCGTCACTACCGGTCTGAAGACCTAAGTCTGCCCGTTTCGGACGCGCTGCGTCCCTCCTATAGCGATCAATTATTTTGTTTCGCGCCACCGAAAACAACCATGACGTGACGCGATCAATCGACTCAATGGAATCAAAGCCAGCAATAAACTGAACGAAAACGTCCTGCATGATATCCTCAGCCTCCTCTGTTGAAGACACACGGTTGCGAATGAAACTCAGCAACCGCGCCCTCTCCTTCAGGAATGTTTCTTCTTTTATCTGCATGGCAAGGTCCATACCTGCTCTGTTTTACCCAGAGACGGCAGCATGGCGTTATTATTTTATAAAACTTAAAATTTTATGTAAAGTTGAGAACCCGCAGCAGAATTACACCATGGTCCGCGACAAGTTTGTAAGTTTTAGAGACAGTAAGCTTCACTACGGCAAGACCGGCAGCGGCCCCAAACACTTGTTAATCTTCCACGGATTCGGGCAGGACATGGGTGTGTTCGACTACCTCACGCGGTCGCTGGCACGACACTACACATTTTACGTGTTTGACCTCTATTTTCACGGAAAAAGCCATTGGGCACATGGTGAGCAGGTACTGACAAAACAGGAGTGGTCTGACACACTTCGAAAATTTCTCACTGAAAACAATATCAACCGATTTTCTGTTGCCGGATTCAGTCTTGGCGGAAAATTCGCGCTCACATCATTGGAATTCTTTCCCGATCGTGTGGATGAAATTTTTCTCATCGCTCCCGATGGCATTAAGACAAGCGCGTGGTATAGCCTCGCTACGTACCCCGTCCTGCTTCGTAAGTTTTTTAAAAGTATGATCCTCCACCCGGAACGCTTCATGAGAATCGCGGAGAGCCTGAACAAATCAGGGCTGGTCGATAAAGGCTTAATTCGTTTTGCCGAGTATCAGATGAACAGCGAAGAGAAACGTCACCGCGTGTATTACTCGTGGGTTGTGTTCCGCCACCTCAAACCTGACCTGAATACGATTGCAAACGCTGCAAACACCTACGGAATCAAGTTTACTTTAATTGTGGGCAAATTCGATAAAGTGATCGCGCCCGAAAACATGAAGCCGTTTATCAACCGTCTCAAAAACATCAGATTCGAGATCCTCGACAGCGGGCATACTGGGCTGATTAACCAATCGATTGCTTATTTCATCACTTAAAATGATCGCGTTGCTAATCGCAATGGCTGTGACAGTCATTGAACGGATCATTGGATCATCGGATCAACGTCTCCCGAGGCACTTTCAGAAATGCCGACCATACCAGCTGAGAAATGCAATTTTTTGCAGCGAAAAACCATAAAATGCTAGTATTTTTGCAGCTTCAAATCGACCACTGATTCAATGATCTTATTCTTTCGTTCGAAAGCCAACAAACTTTACGCTGTTGGCTCGGTACAGCCATTACAAAAATCAGATATTCAAAAGCTTACGTGGCTTTTCAGCGGTGCTGAGCCGATGCAGGAAAGCAGCATCGCAGGTTTTTTTGTAGGTCCTCGCAAAGAAATGGTGACCCCATGGAGCACAAACGCAGTGGAGATCACGCAAAATATGGCCATCACGGGCATTCAGCGTATCGAGGAATTTACAATCGTAGATTCTGCTTCTGCCAAACACGACAGGATGCTCGAAGTTCTGTACACCAAGCTGGATCAGGACATCTTCACCATTAACCATCAGCCTGAGCCAATCCGGGAAGTGGAGAACATTGCCCTGTACAATGAGAAAGAAGGTTTAGCACTGAGTAAGGAGGAAATCGATTATCTCGAAGGCGTTAGCAAACAACTGGGTCGAAAGCTTACCGACAGCGAGGTATTTGGATTCTCTCAGGTAAACTCCGAGCACTGTCGTCATAAAATTTTCAACGGCACCTTTGTGATCGATGGCAAAGAAAAGGTTCAGACACTGTTTCAGCTGATCAAACAAACGGCTAAGGAAAATCCGAACTACCTGATCAGCGCATACAAAGACAACGTTGCTTTCATCAAAGGCCCGGAGATCGAACAATTTGCACCCGCGCGTCAGGACATTGCCGACTTTTTCAAAACTGAGAAAATAGACTCCGTAATTTCCATTAAAGCGGAAACGCACAACTTTCCTACCACAGTCGAACCGTTCAACGGTGCCGCGACTGGTTCAGGTGGAGAAATTCGCGACAGGCTTGCAGGTGGAAAAGGATCGCTGCCACTTGCCGGAACAGCGGTATACATTACCTCCTACCCTCGCCTTGAAAATGGACGAGCGTGGGAGAAAAAATTTGAAGCCCGCAAATGGCTGTACCAAAGCCCTGAAGAAATCCTGATCAAAGCATCCGATGGCGCTTCTGACTTTGGAAACAAATTCGGTCAGCCACTCATCTGTGGAAGCGTACTCACCTTTGAGCACTTCGAGGCCGACAAGAAATACGGCTTCGACAAAGTGATCATGCTTGCGGGTGGAGTTGGTTTCGGAAAAGCGCAAGACTCAAAGAAAGATCACCTGAAGCCGGGCGATAAGATTGTGCTGCTGGGTGGCGACAACTACCGCATCGGAATGGGTGGTGGAGCCGTGTCTTCCGTTGCTACGGGCGAATACGGCAACGCGATTGAACTCAACGCGATTCAACGCTCAAACCCGGAGATGCAGAAGCGTGTGATGAACGCCATTCGCGCGATGGTGGAGTCTGACAAAAACCCGATCATCACTATTCACGATCACGGGGCGGGAGGACACCTGAACTGTCTTTCAGAATTGCTGGAGGAAACCGGAGGAACTATTCACATTGACAAACTGCCTGTTGGCGATCCGACATTATCCGACAAGGAAATTATCAGCAACGAATCGCAGGAACGAATGGGGTTGGCCATCAAAGCAAAAGACCTTGAAACCCTTCAGAAAGTTTCCGAGCGCGAGCGTGCTCCATTCTACGTTGTGGGTGAATCTACTGGCGATCAGAAATTAACGTTTTCGAAAAACGGAAAAGGCCCGAAGCCTGTCGATTTGCAATTGAATCACCTGTTTGGATCATCTCCGAAAACTATTCTTGAAGATTCAAAACAACCGATCGCTTTCAAACCCGTGCAGTATGACGATACCAGGTTTGCTGAATACCTCGACAACGTATTACAACTTGAAGCGGTAGCGTGTAAAGACTGGCTGACGAATAAAGTTGACCGGTCAGTCACTGGAAAAGTTGTTCACCAGCAAACATGCGGACCGATTCAACTTCCGTTAAATAACCTCGGCATCATGGCACTTGATTACAAGAGCAAAAAAGGTGTCGCCACTGCCATTGGCCACGCACCAGGTGCAGCCCTGGTTGATGCAGCCGCGGGAAGCAAACTCGCCATCGCAGAATCATTGACAAACCTGGTGTGGACTCCGCTAACGTATGGGTTGAAAGGTGTGTCGCTGAGCGCAAACTGGATGTGGCCTGCAAAGAATAAAGGTGAGAACGCAAGGCTGTATGATGCCGTTGAAGCCGTAAGTGATTTTGCGATCAAGCTGGGAATCAATATCCCAACCGGGAAAGATTCGCTGTCAATGACACAAAAGTACCCTGGAGGAGAAGTAGTGTATTCGCCAGGAACGGTGATCATCACCGCAGTTGGTGAATCGGAAGATTTCACAAAAACAGTTTCACCGGTTTTGCAACCGATCAAAGGGTCGAAAATCGTTTACATCAATTTTTCAAAAGATTCTTTCAAATTAGGTGGAAGCAGTTTCGCACAAGTGCTGAACCTGCTTGGAAACGAAACACCAAGCGTGAAAGACGAAGCGAGCTTTGTGAACGCGTTTACAGTCCTCCAGGAAATGATTCGCAATAATCAAATCCTTGCCGGTCACGACATTTCCGAAGGCGGCATGATTACCACTCTTCTCGAAATGACGTTTGCCATTCCGAATGTTGGCATGAACATCGACATCTCGAAACTGGGAGACGATCGCATCAAAGTTCTGTTTGCGGAAAACCCGGGCGTGATACTTCAGGTGGCTGACGAGAGCGTGTTGGGCGCGTTGAAGTCGAAGGATGTATCACACGAAATGATCGGAGAAGTTACCCATGACCGGATTATCAATATCAAGTCAGGCAACAAAACCGAAAAACTCAACATCGATACCTTGCGTGACACGTGGTTCAAAACCTCGTTCCTGCTCGACAGCAAGCAGCGACCACAAGCCCATGCTGAGGCGCGCTTTAAAAATTACAAAAAGCAAGTGCTGGAGTATACCTTCCCGAAAAATTTCACGGGACAGTTCAGCTCATTGGGCATTGATCCGGATCGCACAAAACCAACCGGTTTAAAAGCTGCGATCATTCGCGAAAAAGGTGTGAATGGCGATCGCGAGATGGCGTACAGTTTATACCTCGCGGGCTTTGATGTGAAGGATGTTCACATGACCGACCTTGTATCCGGACGCGAAGATCTTTCAGATGTTAACCTGATCGTCTTCGTGGGAGGGTTTTCAAACTCCGATGTGCTGGGGTCTGCAAAGGGCTGGGCCGGTGCATTTCTCTACAATCCAAAAGCAAAAGAAGCGCTGGACAATTTTTATAAGCGCAAAGATACGTTGAGTCTTGGCGTTTGTAACGGATGTCAGCTCATGATGGAACTTGGCTTGTTGTACCCGGAATGGAAGGATCATCCAAAAATGCACCACAACAGCTCTGAAAAATTCGAATCAAGTTTTCTTACTATCCAAATTCCGGAAAACGATACGGTGATGTTGAAATCGTTCAGTGGCTCAACATTGGGTGTGTGGGTCGCACACGGTGAAGGAAGATTTAAATTGCCGGCTGACCAATCGCAATACAAGATAGCGGCACAGTATTTTTACAAAGAGTACCCTGGAACACCGGGAGGTTCTGATTTTTCAGTGGCCGCGCTGGCTTCGAAGGACGGACGACACCTGGCAATCATGCCACACATTGAGCGATCACTTTTTCCGTGGAACTGGGGATATTACCCAGCAAACCGGAAAAACGATGTAATCTCCCCTTGGATTGAAGCTTTTGTTAACGCGAGAGAGTGGGTAAAGACGAACTGTTAAGGATGTCGCGAGAGAGGTAGTCAAGCAAAAGGTTTCATCTTCCTTTGTTCCGGTGTAGGAATTGAATTATATTCAAATTCACTTTTCAATACGGTTGACCTATGAAGAAACTCTGGACGCCTCTCCTTGTCGGTATCTTGTTCATGTCCTGTCTTGGGTATAAAGAACTTCCTGTAGAATACGATTACAGCTATAAGGGAAATTTTAAACGATATCGCACATTCGATATCATGAAGCCGGCTGGGAT
The DNA here is from genome assembly GCA_036402075.1 of Chryseosolibacter sp. Classification (GTDB taxonomy): domain Bacteria; phylum Bacteroidota; class Bacteroidia; order Cytophagales; family Cyclobacteriaceae; genus Chryseosolibacter. The sequence goes on from DASWTP010000151.1 coordinate 30,517, forward strand.
CGTTGACACGACCATGGTCAATGAAACCATTGAGAAGTCGATTGTTGCACGCATGAAGTTCCTGGGATACAGGCAGGCATCAAACAAGCCACACCTCATCATCGGGTTCAAAATGTTCAACGACAGCCTGAAATTCAACGGCTATATTCAACCTGACATTGAGGAGTGGGTGAGAAATCAGAAAGACGACCTGAATTACGATCCTCAGAAATACAACCTTAAAACCGGCACCCTGCTGATCCAGTTCTACGACAGGCGGCAAAACCGCTCAATCTGGCAGGGATACGCCACTACGATGTACGGTTCGATCGATTTTAATAACAGCCGCCACCTTAAAAACGCTGTAATTTCGATCCTCGACAAATACAGATTCTGGGCAGAAGGATTCCTGGAAGGTGGAAATACGATTGCAGAGGAAAAAGACCTCTAAAAATTCGGCCCGGTTTTACCGTTTTTCAAAAAAACTTCTACCTTTGCAGACCCAAAATTCACGTTTTGGGGCTAATTCGCAAGATTAGTTCTGGTATTGACCTATGGTGTAACTGGCAACACGCTTGATTTTGATTCAAGAAAGTCCAGGTTCGAGCCCTGGTAGGTCAACATATCCCGGTCTTTCACACGGAAGGCCGGGATTAGTTTTTAAAAACTATGGGAGTAAAAATCTTCAGTGGTCAAGCCACGCAGTACCTGGCTGAAAAAATCGCCAACGCCTACGGTGAGCCACTGGGTAGGGTCGATTACAAACAGTTCAGCGATGGCGAAATGTCGCCTTTCCTGGCAGAGTCGGTCCGAGGACACGATGTTTTCATCATCCAGTCAACCTTTGCTCCTTCCGACAACCTTATGGAGCTGCTGCTCATGGTTGATGCAGCCAAACGTGCAAGCGCTCACAATGTTAACGTCATCATCCCTTACTTCGGCTACGCCCGCCAGGATAGGAAAGATAAGCCAAGAGTCGCCATCGCTGCGAAAATGATTGCTAACCTCATCTCAGCTGCCGGTGCAGACAGAATTATGGCTTGCGACCTTCATGCTGATCAAATTCAGGGCTTTTTCGATATCCCGGTTGATCACCTTGACGGTTCGTACATCTTCGTTCCGTATTTGAAGTCACTGGGGCTGAAAGATATTATGTTTGCCACGCCTGATGTCGGTGGTATTAAGCGTGCGAGAAACTTTGCAAAGTTCTTCAACGCAGAACTTGCCGTCTGCGACAAGTACCGCAAGGAAGCCAACAAGATCGAATCGATGCGTTTGATCGGTGAAGTGGATGGAAAAGATGTGATTCTTGTTGACGACCTGGTTGATACTGCAGGAACGATTTGCAAAGCAGCCGGCCTGTTGAAAGAAAATGGTGCTAAATCGGTGAGGGCCGTATGTACGCACCCCGTTCTCTCCGGCAACGCCTACGAGAACATTGAAAAATCGGCTCTTGAGGAACTAGTTGTTACGGACACTATCCCCTTGAAGCATGAGTCACCAAAGATCAAGGTGTTGACGATGTCTGATCTTTTTGCAAAAGCGATCCGCAAGATTCACGACAATGAATCCATCAGCTCGCTGTTTATTAAACTGTAACTTATTTTAAACTAAATTTTATAATCATGAAAACCGTTGAGATTATAGGGTATAAAAGAGCAAATCTCGGCAAGGTTGGCGCACAAAAACTTCGTGATGAAGGCCTTGTTCCCTGCGTATTGTACGGTGGTGAAAACCAGGTACACTTTCATTCACCTATGATTCTTTTCCGTGACCTCGTTTACACAAACGAAGCACACTTTGTTCATGTGAACATCGAAGGAGAAGAAAGCAAGGCAATCCTCCAGGAGGTTCAGTTCCACCCTGTGAGCGAAATTATTCTTCACGCTGACTTTTTGAAAATCAGTGATGACCGCAAGATCAAGATGAGCATTCCAGTTCGTTTGGTTGGTCAGGCTCCTGGTGTTGCAAAAGGTGGTACCCTTGTTCGCAAGAGAGCCGCATTGAAAGTATACGGCTTTCCTAAAGATATGCCTGATCATATCGATGTGAACGTATCTGAACTTGATTTCCATCACGCCATCAAAGTTGGTGATATGAAACTTGCAGGTCTTGATTTCCTCGACCCTAAGCAAGCTACCATCGCTGCTGTTGAAATTCCTCGTGCTGCGAAGATGGCCGCTGAAGATGCTGCCGCTGCCGCTGCTGCCGCCCCTGCTGAAGGTGCTGCTGCCGGTGCTGCTCCAGCTGCTGCCGCAGGTGCCGCAGGTGCTGATGCGAAGAAAGCTGAAGCTCCTAAGAAGGACGCAGGTAAGAAGTAATAAATTGGCAGTAGGCATTTGCAATAAGCAAGGTCCTGCTGCAGAGATGCATGTCATCAATAATGAAGTCCCGTCAGCAATGATGGGACTTTTACTTTGTTGCAGGTTGCAGGACGCAGGTTAGAGTCGTTGCGGCTTGTAACTTGTCGCCTGTAACTTGTAACTTGTGACGCGTTAGAATCCCACATGAAATTTTTAATTGCTGGTCTTGGTAACATCGGTCCGGAGTACGAGCTCACCCGGCATAACATCGGCTTTCTGGTACTTGATCAGTTGGCCGATCAACACAAAGCTGATTTCTCATCCGCGCGACTAGCGGATAAAGCTGAATTCAAGTTTAAGGGAAAGCATATTCACTTGATCAAGCCAACCACGTTCATGAACCTGAGCGGGAAGTCAATAGCCTATTGGATGAATGAACTGAAAATTCCTAAGGAGAATGTCCTCGTGGTAGTCGATGACCTTGCCCTCCCGTTCGGCTCTCTACGCATGCGCACAAAAGGCAGTGCAGCCGGCCACAATGGATTGAAGAACATCGAACTTCTTCTTGGTGGACAAGACTATTCGCGTCTTCGTTTCGGGATTGGAAGTGAATTTGGCAAAGGCCAGCAAGTAGATTTTGTCCTCAGCAATTTTACCCAGGACGAATTTAAAGCCCTCCCGGACATCATGAAGAAAGCGAATGAGATGGTGATCTCGTTTTGTCTGATTGGGCCGGAGAAGACGATGAGTCTTTATAATAACTAGTTATCTTTCGTTTAAAGGATTTGAGAATTAAGATTTTAGATTTAAAATCAATCTGTGAGTCGACTATTTAACACAGCGATGACTCTCAAATCTAAAATCTTAAATCTTAAATCTTAAATTTCACTTAGCTGACAGTAGCCCCCGGGTTCACAATCTCGTCTGGCCGGATTAACCTCAACTTACCTTCACTATCCTCCGCACTTAAGATCATTCCCTGCGATTCAATTCCCATCATCTTACGCGGAGCAAGGTTAGCAATAAACGCAACTTGTTTCCCGACCATTTGCTCAGCGGTATAATGCTTGGCGATTCCGCTAAGGATTGTTCGCGTATCAACGCCTGCATCGATCGTGAGTTTCAGGAGTTTGTCGGACTTCTCCATCTTTTCTGCGGCAACCACTTTGCCGATCCGGATATCAAGTTTTGAAAAGTCATCGAATACAATTTCAGGCTTGATGGCTTTCAGGTTTGCATTCTGCATGGTCGTCTTATTTTCTTTTTTCGCTAGTCGATCGATCTGTGGTTGAAGTTCAGTGTCTTCAACATTTTTATAAAGCAATTCCGGCTGATTCAACTGATGGTGCTGGGGCACAGTGTGCACCAACTCTTCCTTCGTCCAGAATTCGTTCCACTTGCTGGCGAGACCATCTGCGTTGAGCTGGCGTTGAATTGACCTGGCTGCATCGGGAAGGAACGGCTGACACGCAACAGAAATATTTCCTACAACAGTCAATGCATAATTCATAATTGCGGCCACGGCTTCCATGTCTTCCTTAGCAAGCTTCCACGGTTCAGTGTCGGCTAAGAATTTATTTCCCACACGCGCGAGGTTCATCATGTGAAACTGTGCTTCCCTGAACTTGAACGTCTGCAGACAATTGATCATCTCTTTCACCGAGGTGTTCAGATCGTTGTGAGCCTGGTTGTAAAGCGCGAGGATCTTGTTCCGCTTGTCATTTGTACCCGGCAACTCATGTTCCGAAGGCACCTTTCCATCAAAGTATTTCCACGTTAGCACCATCACCCGGTTGACAAAATTTCCCAGGATTGCTACCAGTTCGCTGTTGACCTTCTTCTGGTAGTCAGCCCACGTGAAGTCAGCGTCTTTCGTTTCAGGTGAGATCGAAGTGAGAACATAACGCAACTCATCCCTCCTTCCTGGAAAATCCTGGAGGTATTCATGCAGCCACACAGCATGGTTACGCGATGTCGAAAGTTTTTCTCCTTCCAGGTTCAGGAATTCATTTGCAGGAACGTTGTCAGGCAAAATGAACTCACCGTTCGCCTTCAGCATCGAGGGGAAAATGATGCAATGAAAAACAATGTTGTCTTTCCCAATGAAATGGATCAGGCGCGTGTCCGGATCCTTCCAGTATTTCTCCCAGTCTTTTCCTTTCAACTCTTTGGTTGCAGAAATGTATCCAATGGGGGCATCGAACCACACATAGAGCACTTTACCTTTTGCATCAGGGAGCGGAACGGGAATTCCCCAGTCGAGATCGCGTGTGATCGATCTCGGTTGCAAACCCTGGTCTATCCAGGATTTGCATTGTCCGTACACATTGGTTTTCCAGTCATCCTTATGCCCGTCTACCAACCACTCCTTCAACCACTGCTCAAACTTGTCGAGCGGAAAATACCAGTGCTTTGTAGGGCGAAGAATTGGCGTTTTGCCGGAAACCGTTGATCGTGGATTGATCAGCTGCTTTGGACTTAGACTTGTGCCACACTTTTCACACTGATCACCGTATGCATTCGGATTGCCGCAATTCGGGCACGTTCCGATGATGTATCGATCGGCAAGAAAAATCCCTTCCTGCTCATCGAAATACTGGTCAGACGAGTCGATCGTGAAAAGATTCTGGGCATTGATCTTTGTGAAAAACTCCTGTGCTGTTTTATAGTGAATCTCGTTTGAAGTTCTCGAATAGATATCGAACGATATCCCGAAGTCTTCAAACGCCTTCTTCATGATGGTGTGATACTTATCGACAAACGCTTTTGGCGAGAGCCCTTCTTTTTTTGCACCGATCGTGATGGCCACACCGTGCTCGTCCGAGCCGCAGACGTAGATAACGTCTTCACCCCGCAACCGTAGGAAGCGAACATAGGTATCGGCTGGAAGATAAGCCCCTGCGATGTGGCCGATGTGGAGCGGGCCATTGGCGTACGGTAGCGCAGAGGTAATGGTATAGCGTTTAAATTTCTTCATGTGTTCAAATAACAAAGCCGGTAAATTGAATGGTTCCTAACGAGTTATACCGGAGGGCAAAAATACACAACAGGGACGAAAGGTGCCTAGAAGTTCCTTATTTAATAATATACCCGGTACGTACTGCGTTTTGATACATAATACAATACATTTCGTATCCATCGATTATGCAAAGTTGAAACCTATACTTTGACATGATTGTCACGTTCAAGTCGGAAGCGCTCAAGGCGTTGTTTTTGTCACGTCAGACTACGAAACTCCCCCTGAGCGGATTGAGAAACTTAAAGGCATTCTATTTATGATCAATTCCACTGTTGATGTTGGCGACCTGAGGATTCCTGCATTCCGATTGCACGTTTTAAAAGCCCCACCCTCTCGAGGATTTTATTCCATTGACGTAACTGCGAATTATCGAATTGTTTTCCGAATTGAACACGGAAAGGTTTATGACGTTGACTATGTTGACACTCACTAATGCAGATCTATGAAGAAGCTGATCCAGAATAATCCACCGCACCCGGGCAAAGTGCTTTGCGAATATTATTTGAAACCGCTGGGAATGAACATAACAGAAGCATCGGTGAGGTTTTTGATTACAAGACCCAATCTCTCGTCAATTGTCAATCAAAAATCTGGCATCTCGGCAGTGATGGCGTTAAAGCTGGCCAAGGCTTTCAAAACCACTCCTCAATACTGGATGAATCTTCAGGGCAATTATGATCTGTGGCAGGCGACTAAAACAACCGAGGAGGTCTTAAAAAAAGTTCAGGAGCCCACTAGAAAACAATAGATATTTATTTTGGCAAGGAGACCATTCAAAAAAGAGAAATTATTTTTTGGGACGCTTTGGAAGGCCAGCGACCTTCAGTATGCGTTCGCCCTCTTCCATTTTTCCTTTGAACGCATGAGGGGGCACGGTTATAGATCCAACGGTAAGTTTCGGAGAATCAGATACCCACTGTTCGAACTTCGTTGAAGTTTTATTTTTCATAATTTAAAGATACGACTATTTTTTTTGAATAAGATAGGCGGAATACGGTCGATTCGACTCGAAAACTTCCCAGTGATTGTCCAGCAACCCATAAACGTGAAATGCACCTTCGTCTCTTTTTGATGCAACGACAGCATCCTTCTAAATAATCGTGTTCGGCTTTCGGTAAAGCCTTGGATAAACACAGATGCGGTTGGATAGCGATCAAAAAAGCTGAGCAACGACATACCAACAGCTCGAGAAATTTGGGGTAGATCATGATTATCAGAAATTGCGCTATCGTCAAAAAATCCATCTGGAGTTGCATCACCCATTCCATGGTTAAACACATTAGGCGCGTTTTCAAAAGCTCGATAAATGATTTTTTTTTCGATGCTCCCTCTCGGGCCGTGGCTTGTGAACGTGTACTCCAGCCCAATGTCAGATGCCAGCGGGCGATACTGTTTTTTACTCATTATGCTTGCAATCTAGATTCACCTGCATCTTTGGGTGGAACTATGAATTGCGATGGACGCCATCAAGACATCAAAAGCATTTGTTTATTTTGTTGCCTAAATCATGATCTTTGACGTAGCCAATGGCAGCAAGACATAAAACTCGGTATGTCCCTCAGGGCTAGTTTTAAGATTCACAGAGCCTCCAAGTTTTTCGGTAGCCGTTTTGGTGATGTATAGTCCGATGCCACCAGTCTCGGACCGTTCAGACGCGCGGGAAAACATTTGGAAGATCTTGCCCGGATGAACCTCGCTGATGCCGATACCATTGTCGATAACACGAATACGGACGTGGCTGTCTTCCTGCGTGACGCTGATCTCAACGAATGGCTCAACGCGTTGTGAATCGTTGTAGAACTTGATGGCATTGTCGATCAGGTTTTCAAAAATAATGCGCACAAATTCTTTGTCGGAATAGTATTCAATGCCCGGATCGATATTCTTCTTGATCTTCAGTCGCAAGGGTAACCCTTTCTTCTTCTCCAGTAAGAGAACGTCATTGACAATCGTATCAAAGTCGATGAGGTCTTGCGCAAGTGCCGAGTTGTTGATCTGGTTCACGATCAGGAGACGAGTGAGGATCGTGTTAAGTTTCTCCGCGGTGATGTCAAGTTTCTTCAGGTAGTTAAGCGCAAGTGGATCTTTGACATCCATCAGCGCTACGTTACACATTCCTTTGAGACTGGCCAGCGGTCCGCGAATATCGTGTGATGTTTTATAGATGAAGTTATCCAGTTCATCATTCACGCGAAGCAACGATTCGTTCGCTTTCTGAAGCTCCGTGTTCTTCTCTTTGAGTTCCCGGTCGAGATTGTAATTTGAGCTTAAGAGTTGTCTATTCTGGTCTTCGATGATCGCCTTGGCATCACTAAGGGCCAGGTTTACCTTTTTGCGCACGCGGTTTGTGCGGAAGAGGACAAAAATCAGTAAAGCAGCCAGCAAGGCAATGATGACGATGGCAAAGTTCAGATGGCGTTGGCGCTCGATCACCTCATCTTTGTCAGCTATCACTTTCAGGTTTTCCCTTTCAGCATATTTGGTTTGCACTTTCGCAAGACCACTGATCAGATCCTTACTGTAAATGCTGTCATTAAGCGTAATGTATTTGTTTTGATACAGTGCGGCCTTTTCAAAATCCTTGAGTTGCACATAAACAATCGAATATTGTCTATAAAGGTCGATCAGTAACTCGTTATAGTGAGTAGCAACGATCAGACTGTCTGCGGATTTCAGCGCATTGATTGCAAGCTGAGTTTGGTTGCGTTCGATATTTACGCGGGCGAGAGCAAGAAGGTTCTCACCCATAAACCTTGTGTTACCGGTTGCTTTTGCAAAACGCAATGACTCCCGGAGATGCGAAACGGCTTCATCATATTTTTTTTGTCCAAGTTTCGAGTTTCCCAGTCCAAAGTTCCCTTCCACCTTGATCAGCGCACTGCAATTTGCTCCGCAGGCGGAAAACGCCTTTTCAAAATTTCGATCGGCCTCCACATAATCCTGCAGCTGATTGTAGCAAAGACCTATGTTAATGTATAATCTATCGATATCGAATTGCGTCCCACTTTCGATTTTGTAGGCGAGGGAAGTCTTATAATACTGCAATGCACGAATGAAATCCGATAATTTAAAGTAGACCAGCCCGATATTATTCAGCACCATACTGGTCTCGCCCTTGTTTCCCTGAGACTCAAGCAGATCAAGCGCGGTCAAATAAAACTCAAGTGCTTTTTCATAGTTGGCCTGGTATTGATAAGTGATGGCAATACCGTTGAGGCAATTGGTGTATTCTTTAAAAATATCTTGGGCGTTGAGATGACGTCTTCCGATTACCAATCCTTCAGAAAACGAGGTTATTGAGGCAGCAAAATTGTCCATTCTTCGGTATGCCTGCCCCTTTAAACGGAAGCCCTTCACTATCCTGAAGGTGTCACCATAACTCAATGCATTTTCATGGGCATCGATGGCAAATTGAAGTGATGCGTTGTTGTCTTTATTCGCATTTTCGAGGGCTAGCTGAAAGAGGATGTCTGAACGCCCGGGGCCAATGGCTTTTTCGAGGGCCGATAGCAGCGAGTCAACCTTAACTTGATTCTGTCCGCGAACCGCCATGCAGCTACAAAGGATCAAAACCAATGCCCCCAATGCTCGACCTGATTTTTCGAACTTAGAATTTATAAAGTACACAGGTTAGGTATAAAAAATTATTACGCGTTACAGTTGATAGCGACCGTGCATCTTTGAACTGTCATTTACGACCAATAAAAATAGTCGAAAAGATAGAATTATACTAAGCCAAATTTTAAACTTTTAACCTAGACCACAATGAAAAGATTATTCTACGTCCTTCTGGTTGCCTTTGCCGCCAGCCTAACAATTACCTCTTGTACCGAAGAGCAAGTTGAGCCGCAAAATACTACGTATCCGAATTCTGGCGGAGGCACCAGTGAAAATCCTTAATCACCAAACCGAACACATTAACCACTTACCGAAACCAATTTATCTTCTAAACCATGAAAAAAATATTCTACATCCTGTTAATCGCGTTTTCTACAAGTGTGACCATCACAGCCTGCACTGAAGAGCAAGTTGAGCCGCAAAACACAACTTATCCAAATTCAGGTGGCGGTACGAGCGAGAATGGAGGTTAATGCCGAATCGTATCTACTTAATAAGATCTACTTACTTAAACTTACTTATATGAAAATCAAGATGACTTTGCTACTCATTGTTACAGCGATCGCAACGCTTTCATTCACCTATGTTGCTACACAAAACGAAAAGCCTGCGTCTGCTCCCAGTGCTCAAGCTTCGCATAATGAAGCCGTTGGTGGCCTGGTGTCAGAAGAAAACTAGGTCTACAGGCGATCTGATCAGTGACCTTGGTTGACGATGATTTACGGGGCCTTTCATAGTAAGGGTGCGATTATTAATGCCTCTCAAGGCTATACGAAATCAGGCTTTTCGTTCAGTAAAGGTGTCGTCCAGGTACTGGCGCGTTTAACCCCGCAGCTGCCGATAGCTCCGGGATTGGCCAGACGCGAAGACTGATACCCCGTAAATAGTAACTAGTCCGATCACGGCCGCCCGCGAAAGTGAAGTAAGCAAGCTACTTAAAGTGTTACTTTAATAGTACTTTTCTACTATTGTTGGACAAAACCTTACATGGGTTTATACCGCACTTTCGGGTATTTTTGGGAAAAAAGTGCTGTTTTCCGGGGTAAATTCAGGTAATTACTTGAAACCCCTACACTCCGTGCAATTTGACGCTAAAAGCCGCAACCTAACGTGGTTACCTGCTGCTTAACGTCAATTTTGGATCATAAGTCGCTCAACAACTTGTCGGGTTCCGAACCTCACCCGCAGTAAATAAACTCCATCCGCAAGCCCACCAGGTATCGTTACATCGGCTTGACCGCTGCCGTCAATTCCTTGAATAGAATCATCAAAGCGCGTTCGACCCAACTGATCAATCAGTTCTATTTTGAGATCGCCATGGCCTCCTGCCTGGATCTGCAAATGAATATTGTCCGAACGTGTCGGATTGGGATATACAGAAACTTTCAACTCTTCTTCTGCAGATTCAACAACTTCTGCTTCCTCAACGCTTGCCATGGTTGTTGTTGTCGTTTCGCTGATCGTAATGGGTGCTGACCACTTGTTCCATTGAGAAGCTGTTGGCGCAGACGTGATCCGCGAAAAGCGCGCACGATATGTACCCGGTGTCGTCACCGTGTATGTGTTACTGGAGGCTCCGGAAATAATCACTCCGTTTCTCTCCCATTGATAAGCAAAAAAACCTTCTGCCAGCATCAGTTTTGGATACTGACTCTTACTCTTGATGATGGTAGTAATTCCTTTGTACGGGTGAAGATTCGCTTTGTTTTTTGACTTCATCCACGAAAAGAAATCAGCTTCTGCGTATGCTTTGTTCCATACAATGTGGCCCGTTGAAGAGTATACAGTATACCGTGGAGTGGCGCCTGCGCTCTTAAACTTGTTGACAATATTCTGAGTGAACGATGGTGTAGGGTTCGTGTCGGTGCCGCCCTGGAAAATCCAAAGCGGAATATGCGCTACCTTATTTTGCTGATTGTGCTTGAAGATGTACGCAGCCTCCGTGACCGCTGACATAGGCAGCGCTGCGGCAAACAACCATGGAGCGCGCTTGATCGCCTGGTAAACGGCATACCCACCGATCGACAACCCGTGAATGTAGATCCGGTTTGGATCGATTTTGTATTTTTCCTGCAGCAAGCGGACAACGCGAATCATGTCCTGTACGTTCAGCGAGTCCCATATGTTCATCATTTGCGGCATCAAAACGAAACCCTGAAATGCCCGGGACGCTAGCGTTGGGTCATTCGGCAATTTTGTTCCTGCCAGAGTGCGTGCATCCAGGTGTTGCTTTCCACCGATGCTGACATGGTGATCGTTGTTCAAAAGCTTGTGGGTACTTGTCTTTGGCGCTGCAGGTGAATTAACATTTGGGTCATACGAGAAATTAGAATGATAGCACGCATTGTAATAACAGTTCCCACGTTCAACCGCTCCATGCATAATTACAATGAGCGGATAGCCTTCCGCGTACGTAGCCTGGTAGTTGTTTGGTTTCAGAAGTCGATAATTGAGTACAAACTTATCGCTGGTTCCATTTTTCCATCGCAGGTGTCCTTGCGTGTAGGGAGATGAATCCCAGCTGGTCATATCAAGGTAAGAATTCGTTCGTACCCCAGGTGAGCTCTCCCGAAACGCGAAAGTCTGATTTTCGAGAAGGTAATAGTAATTTGTGCTGGTGATCCTCGTTCGAAGATCGAGCGTTCCGTAAGGCATTGAAGTGCTGAAGATGTAGTTTGACTTGACTTGCGTGAAGGCAACCAGCGAGCCAAAGCACAACGCAATAACCGTAAAGATTTTTTTCATAGCGTGTCGTTAGTAGTACAAGGAACACGCTGTGAGCGAAAATTTCTATTCCTGATGCAATCGTTGGAATACAAATGCCAATCGCCTCAACCGGAGTTGAAAATTCCTCAAGTCAGGTAAGCTGTTACTTAATCACAACCCGCTGTCTGACCGCTGCATGACGTTGAATCACTTCGATGAAATATACTCCGGGCCGCAAAGATCCTTGTGTCTCAAGGCGTATGTCTTCAGCAGAAACGCGGTCAAAAACTGTTCGCGACAACGTCTTCCCTATGGGGTCGATCAACTGAACGCTGATCGGGTCATCCATCACACTTTTCACCGACAGGTGAATGTTATCCTGTGTCGTTGGGTTCGGGTAGACTTCCACTGAGAAACTGTCTTCCGGTCCGTTGTCCGGGTCGAGCGCGGTGACGAGTGATTCGGCACTCTTCAATTTATCTTTAGGGACTTTCGTCCATTGATCATTCGTGTCTGGTCCTTTGTATTCCACGACCAGGCTGTCAGTTCCCGTGTACTCGAAGAAATAAACGGTGATGCGATGCGCGCCCTTCGCTTTTGCGACTGGCGTGCTACTGACGACTTTAAAATTATGAATGCCATCGTTATTCACCAGCAGCTGATCGCTTAACATTAACCGACTACCGTCATTCGATCCGACCCTGAACTCGTAGTTGCCGTCTTTCTCGATAAAAAGAAATCCATCAAACTTGAAATTGAAAAATTCCTCCTGTGTTTTCGGTGTGAGGGTAAATTCTGGTACCCGCCCGGTGAATTCTGCCTGTGACCAATTGATAGAATCGAGACTTGGCCACGCTCCTGTGCTGTGTTCATAATATAGGCCCGTAACATGGGTGTTGACGTCAACTGCGCCACTGGCAGCGCTTAAGTTCCCACTGTTGTCACGTGCTTTCACCGTCAGCTGATAATTGCCGTTTACGGGAATCGAATTAACCACGAAGACGGTGTCTGTACTGTTTGTCACTACGGAATCTTCTCCAAAATAAATCACGTAATCCTTCACCCCGCTGTTATCGGTTGATGGTTTCCAGGAAACAGTAACCCTTCCTACCCCCGTTTGTTCCGCGGTTACAGAACCTGGAACTGTCGGTGACTGCGTATCGATCGTTGTGGTAACGGCAAGCGCTGCTGTGCCGGCAGGTGTATATTCAGACCTCGCATCGTTGCTCACCGCTCTAATCTTGTAATTGTAGGTCGTAGACGATGTCAGTCCGGAGTCCTTATACGTATTCACATTCGCGGCCGTAATGACTACAAGCTCCCAGGGGCTAAACGTGGTTTCGTTTATTTTTCTGCGTCTCCATATTTCGAACCCGGTCTCATTGGCTGATGCGTCCGTCCACGTGAGGTTGACTTCAACACCGGAGGCTACGCCACCAGCAAAGTTTGCGGGAGCGGTTATCGTCAGGGGAGCAGCATCGTTGAACACAATGTTTTTCGCTGCCGACATCGCGCTCGCGCATCCATCGAAGTTTGAAACCTGCAATGTATATTGCCCAGCGCCCATGGCCGATGTGATCGTTACGTTTTGCAACGAATCGTCATCATCTCCGGGAAAGTCCACGCGCGTTCCGTTTTTGAACCAACGATACCGGTCATACGAACCTTTCGCTTCCAGCACTGCAGCGTTGCCGGCATTTAAATCGCGAAGAAGCACGGTTCCTTTCTGGATGATTTCAGCCTGAGGCAATGCCTGTCCAGCCTTCACATCAATCTCCTGTGACCAAGGCTCCCACTGTTGTTCTGAAGGATTGGCAACCCGTGAAAATCGTGCGCGATATTTCCCTGCCGTGAGCGCAGTGTGTTTGGCGGTCGTTGCGCCCGAAATGGTCTGCCCATTCAATTGCCATTGGTACGCCAGATACCCTGCGGGAAGCTCAAGAGAAACCCCACTGGACCCACAGATGACGCCCGCACCAGCATAAAGGTGAAGATGTGTTTTGTTTGAGCCCAGGAACCAGCTGAAAAAATCCGGCTCACGATATGCGGATGCCCATGTGCCGTGGCCCAACTCGGGATATAGTGTATAGCGCACAACCGCACCTGCATCACGAAACTTGCGGATCATTGACTCGGTCTTTTGCGGATAAGGGTTTTTGTCCTGCCCGCCTTGAAAAATCCATAACGGGATATGCGCAATGGCGGGGGCCATTCCCTGCTGATTGATGAAGGCATCGCTGATGGGCGACATCATGGCGGCAGCTGCGAACATCCACGGGGCGCGCTTCAATGCTTCGAACGCACCTTGCCCGCCATTTGATAGCCCGTGAACGTAAATTCTGTTTTCGTCAATATTGTATTTCTTCGAGATCAATCGCACAAGCCGGATCGCATCCTGAACGGTGCCTACATTCCAGCCATTGAGGTTCTGCGGTTGAAGCACGAATCCCGGGAATGCACGCGGCTTTAACGTTGGATCATTAGGCAATTTACCCTCGGCATCGTTGCGGGCTCTCAGGTGAATATTGCCGCTGTTGGTCAGTTGATGATCATTGTTCAGGAGTTCGGAGGTTGCGTCCGTTGGAGCAGCTGGCGTGTTGCTGAGCGGTGACCAGTTCGCGTCAGCATGATAACATTTTTTGTCCCAGCAATTACCGCGTTCGCCAAGCCCGTGAAAGATCAGCACCAGAGGATATCCGGGCGAATAGGTCGCGTTGTAATTCTCTGGCTTAAGCAACCGGTAGTTCATAACGAACAGGTCACCGGTGCCAGTCTTCTCTTTAAGGTGTCCTTGCGAATAGGGTGACGAATCCCATGACGTCATGTCAAGGTAAGTATCGGTGTTTACCCCACCGTTTTTGCGAAAAGAAAACGTCTTATCTTCGACCAGGTAGTAGTAATTGGAAGCCGACTTGGCGATCCGAATATCTAGCGAACCATAGGGCGTGCTGTTATTGTAGACAAATGAAGTATCGACCTGAGCGCGTACTGAATGAAAAATTACAACAAACGCGAAGAGTAACCCAAAGCATTTTCCCATAGCCATTGCATTCCGATAAGAGAATAAAAAATTGACTCAGGGAAATAAAAAAAGCGTACCTGTCGCTCGCACCGTACAGTCAGGGCGGCACTTAATATTTAAAAACGTGAGCAGGTGAGTTTTTTAACGGCAGGCTGCTTTTCCGCCCGTTATGATTCGCTACGCGGGAACCGGCTTATTCGAGGGCCTTGGCTTCAATTGGAGCACCTGGAACATCTCCTGGTCCTTTACATAACCCGGATTTGCTGTCGTCAAAAGTTTATCGCCAGCAAAAATACTGTTAGCTCCGGCAAGGAAACACAGTGCTTGCTCCTCAAGATTCATCCGAACTCGCCCTGCGGAAAGTCGAACCATCGCTTTGGGCATAATGATTCTTGCGGTAGCTATCATCCGGATCATTTCCCATACTGAAACCTTCTCCTGATTTTCCAGGGGAGTCCCTTCGACCGGGACCAGCGCATTGACAGGAACCGATTCGGGATGTTCACGCAGGGTTGACAAGGTGTGCAACATGCCAATGCGGTCGTTCTCGTGTTCGCCCATACCAATAATACCTCCTGAGCAAACTGAAATTTTTGCCTGTCTCACGTTCTCGAGCGTTTCAAGGCGATCATTATAGGTACGGGTGCTGATGATATCACCGTAAAAATCTTCGCTTGTGTCAAGATTATGGTTGTAGGCGTACAGTCCCGCGTCTTTCAACTTTGTAGCCTGCTCATGCGTTAACATTCCAAGGGTGCAGCACACTTCCAGCCCCATCGCATTAACCCCTTTCACCATGTCAAGCACTTTGTCGAAGTCGCGGTTGTCGCGCACTTCGCGCCATGCTGCTCCCATGCAAAAGCGGGTGCTTCCTGCGTCAAGGGCTTCCTTTGCTTTGTCCAGCACTTCATCCACCTCCATGAGTTTGTGCACTTTCACGTTTGTGTGATATCGGGCAGCCTGAGGACAATATGAACAATCCTCGGGGCAGCCCCCTGTTTTTACTGAGAGCAATGTGCAGACTTGTACTTCGCCCGCTTCATGGAACTCACGATGGACAGTGGCCGCCCGATATATTAGTTCAAGGACAGGTGTATTATATATCTCCGCGATTTCTTCGCGTGTCCAGTTGTTTCTTATTAACGTCATGATTTTCTAGTCTAGTGGATTTGCAATTCAAACGGAAGGATTGCTTCCGCACCCTGGTAACGCTGAACCTTCTTCATTTGTTTGTAATATACTTTCAAATCGCCAAGCTCGCTTTCCATTCTGTCGGCCATGGCATTTTCTTCCAGCTGGGTCATGAGCTGTTCGAGGAAAGGTTTTTCGCGCGGATAAAAACGCACCTTGTAGTCGTCCGAGATACTGGCTCGCCTTGCTGCTATTTCAACGGCATCGTTGAACCCACCGAGTACATCCACCAGTTTCCGTTCTTTGGCTTGCGACCCGGTCCAAACGCGGCCTGACGCAACACTTAAGATGTGCGATTGATTAACTCCCCTGCCTTCAGCAGCTTTTTGCGTGAAGGTATTGTAATGATCCTCAAGATTTTTTTGGATAAAATTCTTCTCTGCCTGATTGAGTGGACGTGTCACCGTATAGGTATCACCAAAATCCCCGGTGCGCACTTCATCGAATGTAATTCCCAATTTGTTGCCAAGGAAATCACTCATATCGAACAAGATCCCAAAGATGCCAATAGAACCAGTAATGGTGTGCGGCTGGGCAACAATTGTGTCGCATCCCATCGCCACGTAATAGCCACCCGATGCTGCATAGTCTGACATGGACGCTATAACCGGTTTCTCTTTTTTCGTGAGTTCAATTTCTCTCCAGATCATGTCCGAGGAGCGGAACTCGCCACCCGGAGAATTGACACGCAGCACGACAGCTTTGATATTATCATTTTCACGCGCCTTGCGAATCTCCTCTACAAACCGATCGGCTGCAATGACCTGCTCAGACTCATCATTCGAGCCCGGTATGATTGCTCCTTCGGCAACGATGACAGCAATTTCATTTTTCGAGCTCTTGTAATTTGAATAGCTTTTGCGATAACGGTTGTATTTCACAAGCTTGATGTCGTCAATGTCATCAACTCCAACACGCGATTGAAGATTCTTTTGGAACTGATCCATGTACAGCAATGAGTCAACGAGCTTAAATTCTACCGCTGCTGCTGCATTGTGAATCTGCATCTTATCAGAAACGTTTTTGAGGACGTCTTTCGGTACGTTCCTTGATTCTGAAATTTTTGTCAACACGTGGTCATAGATGGAGTTCACCATCTCCTGGAGCTGCGTGCGGTTTTCTACACTCATTTTGTCGAGCAGAAAAGGTTCTACAGCACTCTTGAATTCGCCTACCCTGAACACCTGTGGTTTTATCTCGAGTTTGTCGAGCAGGTTTTTGTAGAATCCGATCTCGGCTGTAAGTCCATTAAATTCTATTTCACCTTCCGGATGAAGATATACTTTATCTGCGGCTGAAGCGAGGTAATACGCACCTTCCGACATCACTTCGTTATAGGAGACCACCCATTTCCCGCTTTCGCGGAAGTCGATTAATGACTCGCGGATTTCTTCAAGCGAAGCAAAACCCGTCATTGGGTAACTTACTTCAAGATAAATTCCTTTGACCTTGTCATTCGTCTTGGCGTGTTTGATGGCGTCTTTCAACTGAAGAAGGCCAACCTTTGGAACGTTGCCGCCAACGATGGGAAGGCCTGCGAACGGGTCTTCCTGCTGAAGCTCGGAGATCTGAGCATCGAGTTTGAGGTGAAGCACAGAGTTATCAGCGATAACAACCTGCTCGTCAGAAGATGCGCTGGAAATCAATCCCCCGATGAAAAAGACGGCAAGAAATACGAATACAATCATCGCCACCAGCGCGCCAAGACAGGAAGACAAAAACGCTTTACCAAAACTCATAAATCACAATTTAGGGCTCAAAATAAGCAATACTCAATGGAATAAAAAAGTAAGTTTGCAACGTGCAAAATGACTTAAACAATCGTGTTTTTCTACTACTGGGAACCAATATGGGTAACCGGTCAGCAAACCTGTTAGTCGCGAAAGAGTTACTTGAAATTACAGCCGGAAAGATTATAAAGGAGTCATCGATTTATGAAACGGCAGCATGGGGAAAAACTGATCAGGCTCACTTTCTCAACCAGGTTATTGAAATCGCTACTTCGCTCGCCCCACACGAACTTTTAGGCGCAGTATTGTCAACTGAAGAGCAGATTGGCCGGTCACGCGAGATGAAATGGGGGCCGCGGATAATCGACATCGACATACTTTTATATGATGAAATTATCATCACATCTGACTCGCTGACCGTTCCTCATCCGGCAATGCATCTGAGGAAATTTACGCTTGTTCCGCTTGCTGAAATTGCCGGAGACGTTGAGCATCCAGTCTTTCAAAAACGAATCAGTGATCTGCTTCGGGAATGCAACGATTCCCTTCAGGTCGTCAGGCTAAGCTTATAGGCTGGCTACTTCCACTTCAGGTGTGATTTTCTTCACCAGACCCTGCAACACTTTTCCGGGACCACACTCAATATAAATCTTTGCTCCATCCTTCGTCATGCGCTGCACGGATTGTGTCCAGCGAACAGGAGCGGTAAGTTGCGCGATCAGGTTTTTCTTGATTTCAGTGTTGTCGGAAGACGGTGATGCATTTACGTTTTGATAAACCGGGCACTGCGCTTTCGAAAATGTAGTTCCTTCAATAGCCTTGGCAAGTTCTTCGCGCGCAGGCTCCATCAGCGGTGAGTGAAAAGCGCCACCCACTGGAAGTGGAAGTGCTCGTTTCGCGCCCGCAGCCTTCATTTTTTCGCAAGCGATATCAACACCTTTAATTGTTCCCGAGATTACAAGCTGACCGGGACAATTATAGTTAGCCGCAACAACAATCTCATCTTTGATGGAAGCACAGATCTCCTCCACTTTCTCATCCGCAAGTCCGAGGATGGCCGCCATCGTGGATGGATTTACCTCACACGCCTTTTGCATAGCAAGGGCGCGCTTGTAAACGAGCTTCAAGCCGTCCTCAAAGGAGAGTGTCTTATTGGCCACAAGTGCAGAGAATTCACCAAGCGAATGACCTGCCACCATATCCGGTGCAAATCCATCGTTTGTTAGTGCAAGCACTACGGAATGAAGAAAAATTGCCGGCTGCGTTACTTTCGTTTGTTTGAGTTCATCCGCTGTTCCAGCAAACATGATGTCGGTGATCTTAAACCCCAAAATTGAATCGGCCTGATCAAGGAGTTGCTTTGCTTTGGCGTTGGTATCATAAAGATCTTTCGCCATGCCTGGAAACTGAGATCCTTGTCCTGGAAAAACGTATGCTTTCATTACAAAAGGTTTTTTCGGAGGCAAAAATAGGACAATAAAAACCCAAAATCCAAATGGACACAAGTACCAATGCAATTTGATAATCGGGTTCGGAAACGAAAGCCGCCTCAGCTTAGAAACCTCGATTTTAGCCCCGGTGTTGGAAGCATGCAGGATTCTTGCTTTCCAAAAATACGGTAGCGATTGTTGGCCACCAGTTTGTAAAGGGCGTCACGAAATCCTTTTGGCAGGAATCGCACGACTGTAAACACTTTCCAGATACCTGGAAGATCTCTTGCAATTTCGATCAGGGCATCGCTTCGATCGTATAGCCGTCCACCCTTCAGAACAAGGATGCTATAAATTGCATCAGCCTGCACGTTAAAACCGGTGAGCATGTCTGCCGCAGCAGAAGATTGCAGGGAGGCAAATCGAAATTTTCCTTCCCGGTCTCGTTTAATGATGAACTGCACCGCGCCATTGCAGAGATTACAGACACCATCGAAAAGAATGACGGGTGGGCCTGTTTCTATCGAAGCAGGTGAACCCATCCCTTAATCGTTTGGTTTCGCCTGGCGGGATCAACCGAATCGAAAACGACATCGGCAGCATAGTAGTAAATTCCAGCAGCGAGCTCGCGCCCTTCATTGTCACGACCATCCCAATCAATGTAAATCGATCGTTCACTGCCGGACTCGTATGAATATACTTCTTTACCCCATCGATTGTAAACCCGGAATACAACAGCATCAACGAAGCGTGCACATTTTGTAACATCCACTTCCCCGCACTCCCAAGTAATCGTTCCGCTCTCATCGATTTTGTCGATATAACTGTTCGGCATTCGCCACGCGCTGAACCGGTCGTTGCATTTGTTGCCATCATTTGGTGAGAAAACGTTTGGCAGTTCATAATAAGGACAGTTGTCATTGCAAGCCGGCTCACTCAGATCACTTTCGTTACCTGAGCGGTCAATCGCAGAGATGCGATAACAGAATGCAAGCGAAGGCAACCCGATATTATTATCTCCCGCGTCCACGAAAAATGTATCCGTAACGATACCATTCGTTCCAGCTTCAGTGAGCCATTGAGGTTCCGCATCAACTGACGAAGCGCGATAGATTTTGTATCCCTGAATGTCTTCCGCGCACAAACCGGTCGGACGAACCCACGACAACTTGTTGGTGAAAGTGCTCACATCACAAGGCTGCGTTGCGATGAATTGCTGACAATCCGTTACCTGCACGGTGAGTGTCGGCACGCAAGGCGGAATAGTATCGTTTGGCTGGGCACACACCATCTGCGAAAAGTTCTCCAGCGGCTCCTTGATGCCCGGGTTTCCATACGCTCCTCTCGTCATGACACGATAGCAATACACCTGAGCATCACTCAGAGGCGTGTTATTATGTTGCCCCTGATCAAGGTAGGTCAGACCACCGGTGGTAGGGTCTATCTCGGCAATCAGCTGAAGCTGAGATTCCGTTGTTACACCCGGTGCCCCTCGGAACAACTGGTGTTTATTTGGCTGGGTTTGAATGATGTTCGACCAGGGAACGAAGGCAGACCAGTTGAGTGTAATTTGTCCAACCTGACTTTCTGCGGTCAACCGTACCGTTGATGCCGTAGACGATGTGTCAATAGGTGCGGGTGTCGGATTCGTTGCTGTTCCTGAATACAGCACCACTCGGTAATTGTATGTGACATCCCGCGTATTCAAACCAGCTTCCTCATCTATCAAGACGGTGTCGCTGAGGAGGCCTGGATGTGCGCGTTTCAGATTCACATTGCCTGCAGCGCCTTCTGCCCGATAAACTTCATACTGATACGGCTCAGGGAATTGTGTTTTGTTGATATCGAACGGAGGCGTCCACCGCACGAGGATGCGGCCGTTGGCTTCACCCGTGCGTTCAACCGATACATTCGTAATAACAGGCTCATCTGCCAAGATGGGATCAAGGCAGATTTCGTCTGAGACATAACTTTCACCGCCCTTTGGCCTTGGGAAAATAGCCACCAGGCGATAGCAGTATTGCGCACCTGCCGCCAGCCCAGCCCCTTTGTTGTTGTCTACAAATTGGGTTGTTGTCTTTGCGTTTACCGTGGCAAGCAGTTCGTATCCAAGAAACTCAGGCATACCTGTTTGGCACGAGTCGGGTTCAAATGCAAAGCTGTCAATCCTTCTCCACACCTGCATGGTTTCTGCATTCTGGCAGAAATACGGATCCCAGGTTACCGTGCTTACCCGCTTTTGCAAATCAACACTCTTGCTTGCCCATTGTGGCGGAGGTCCAACCACGCGAATGTTCCAGGTTTTGAAGGTGACAAGATTTGCGCCTTGCTTCGAATTGTCTGTTATTTTAAACACCACCTGGTAAGGCTGCTCCTTCACATGCTCACATTTGGTTTGCCACTGAAAGGTTAACCGATATGGCTTTGGGTATGAGCTCCGGAATTTTCCATCGTCCGGCTTCCAGGTTGCTGGCGAAAGCGCTCCTGCGAAGTTAAAGATCTCGGAGAACGCTTCAATTTTCACCGAGTCGCGATCCGGGTCGGTGCCCAAGATAATTTCGTTGAGGATCGCTCCAGCCTCCACGCACACATCCTCTGGCACAATGAGGTCCGGGCGTTCATTGTCGCAGTCTTCAACAATAATCTGCATGTCTCTTCGCACATAGCCGTTGGATACCCAACGTCCACCCACAAATCTCCACTCCTGCACAATAAAGGCTATGTTATATTCTCCTGCCATTCCAGGAGCATCCCACGTGATCGTTCCATCGCGGGGATTTATGCTGAAGGTAGGCGGCCCGCTGGCGGATTCATTGCCAATGTTATAGTTGGTGTAAAATTTTGGGTCAGTCGGATCCTTATAGTTGATAACCGTTTGATCTTTTGCCCGGAATGGAATAACGAGTTCGTATGAAAGGCTGTCGCCATCGGGATCATAAGCGCCTGGGTTGTGAAACCAGGCTACTCCCGTACAAGCGCGATCGATAGGTGGCACCAGAAGCTTTGGCGTATTGTTGCAACCATAAAAAGGGTCAACTATGATCTTTGTTTCGATATAAAAGCGGGTGTTAACAGAGATGTCCATGTTGACAACACCTTCGTTTCGGTTCGGCTCGCTATAGCGGATAGTGTATTCTCCAAATCCGGGATAGGTATACTCAATTGTAAAAGATGCTGTCGCAATTCCTTCACCAAGGTCCGGTCTGAGCGTGTTCGGGGTTTCCGGAACCAGGATAGGCTTCGATCCATCGCCAAAGTCCAGCCAGTCATCTTCCCCGCCAAAAAGAACGCTGGTATTCTCTGTATTAGTAAAAACGGTAACGGTGATGCGGAAGGTAAGACTGCTGCAGCTCACGCGCTCTACTGTAATTTCACCTGCCCGAAGGTGCGTGGCGTATGACGACACGGAAATTCCAAACAAGAGCATTGCCGAGAAGAGAAGCTTATGGAACAGTGGATTCAAGTTCATTCCAGCAAAAAGAAAAGTTATCGGTTATGATGTCAAGGGGTGGATTCCCGCGTTGCGACACCTTGAATTTTCCCCATTTAACGCACTCAAGGTAACGGTTAAATCCACAAATTAGTCTGAATTATAACGAATTCTTTTAAAATACCACCCGTGAAAATAGCCCAAGCAGAGGGAACAAAATCGTACCAGCCGGTTTAAGCAAAGTTTGTTTAACCGGGTTAATATTTAACTACTCGCCAGCTTACCTCCACAGCCATCGCGGTATGAATGTTTAAAAAAAATGTAAAAATGGCTTCGGTCGTTTTACCGTTTACGATTAATCAATAAATTGCAATAACAACAATCAACCCCCGATCCCTCGAAGATGAAACCTGATCCCTCGGTGATGAAGGCGCTGCTTAAAAAGAGAGAAGCAGAACTTCAAAAAATCATCCGCCAAATGAAACAGGATAATTTGCACAGCAGCCCCGTTTACAAAAACCTTGAGCACGAACTCGAAAGCCTGAAAAGCCAGCTGACGCTATCTCCATCCGACCGCAATTAACTGGTTTCGGCATTGTTCTTTATCTTTGCTGACTTATATGAGAGTCATCAAAGAAATTCCACATCCTTCCTGCAAGATCACGCTCTTCGCCTGGAATAACCGCTATATCATTAAAGTTGAGCAAGGTTTGTTCGAACAGACTTTTAAGGTCAATCAATTTGACGTGACCGATGAAAACGACATTGTGCAGATGGTTGACGAAGAGTTCCTTACCGAATGCACCAAACGGTTCGAAAAAATGGCCGAATCGCTGTACCAGGCACAACTGCGGATCGGGTAATCCTTTTTATACTTGCGTGATGGAATTTGTATTATTTTGCAATCCCGATGGAAGTTGCTGAAAAGAAAAATAAGAATAAGAAGTACAAACCGATCCTGGATGGAATTCCTGACTGGCCTGTATACCAGTTGAGTAAAAATCGTAAGGAATTTATTGAGGAAGTCTCACAAGAAGCATTCCGTCAGGCAAAAATTCTCCGACCCACTACCAAACAACTGCTCGATGAACTGGAAGCAACTGTTTACCGCGAGCAGCAACGCATGAAGCGGAATCGCTGGCGGGTAGACCCGAAGGACGAACCCATGTTTTGGTCTGGGATTAAAGACCAGCTTGTTTCGCTCACGAACAAAAGCTCTGAAGACGCGGAAAAAAAAGCTGACGAGCTCCTTTACCTCATTGTTCACCGTTATGCAGGTGAAATAGCCGGAAACTTTAAACCAAGTTCATTTCGCTTTGCGCGTGAGATCATCAAATTCTGGTTTGGAAGGTTATTGAACGGTGCCCGTGTAAAGAAATTCGGTGCCATTTTCAGACGCGAATACACGCTGCGCGACAAAATTCATATTGTGGGCAAGGTGAAGCAACTTCGCAAGCTTGCAAAAAAAGGAACTGTCGTAATGGTGCCCACGCACTTCAGCAACCTCGACTCTATATTGATTGGCTGGGTGATCCATTCTTTGGGCTTACCGGCCTTTATTTATGGTGCGGGGCTCAACCTGTTTAATATTAAGATCTTCGCCTACTTTATGAACAGCCTTGGTGCCTATAAAGTAGACCGCAGAAAAAAGAATTTGCCATACCTGGAAACGCTCAAGGCATATTCTACGCTGGCGATCGAAAAAGGCGCGCATAGTTTGTTCTTCCCGGGAGGAACCCGGTCCAGGTCCGGAATGATTGAGAAGCAACTCAAACTCGGTTTACTCGGTTCAACTATTGAAGCGCAGCGAAACCTGTATCTGCGCAACCCGGATAAAGACGATGTGCGCAAAATATTCATCGTTCCAGTCACACTTAACTATCACTTTGTATTGGAGGCGCCAGACCTCATTGACGAGTATCTTTCTGTCAAGGGCCAGGATCGTTACTTGCCTGAGACTGACAAGTACGGAAGTTTCCAGATGATACGTTTCCTTTTCAAATTCTTCACCAAGGGTTCGAACATTTCAGTGTCGATTGGTAAAGGACTTGATGTGATGGGAAATTATGTTGACGATGAGGGCCACAGCCTTGATTCGAACGGCAGGCAGATTCACACCCGTGATTATTTTGTAACCAACAACGAGCTGGTGATCGATAAGCAGCGCGAAGACCAGTACACGCGGATGCTGAGTCAGAAAATCGTGACGGAATATCATCGGATCAATCGGGTTTTCGCCAGTCATCTCGTGGCATTTGTTGCATTTGAGATGTGGCAGCGAAGGCACCCGAAACTGGACCTGTTCGAGTTGCTTCGCCTTCCGGAAGAAGATCTTGTATTACCGTACGAAGAGTTCAAGGCAACCTGCAAGGCGGTGAGAAAACAAATTTACCAGCTCAAGGAGGAAGGAAAGGTAAATCACGCCACTCACCTGAAAGGAAAAATAGACCTTGTGATTCGTCATGGATTGGAAAACGTTGGTATCTTTCACTTGAATCGCCCGCTTCTTTTTAATAAGGAAGGAAATATTATCACCAAAGACTTAAATACCCTATACTATTACCACAACAGGCTCACCGGATATGACCTTGAAAAGTTTATCTGACGATAAACCGATTGGCGTAATCGGTGCGGGCAACTTCGGAAGCGCAGTGGCAAACCTGCTTGCGCCTCAACGGAAGGTCCTGCTGTATGCACGAGACGAAGCGGTGATTGAACGCATTGCCACAGACCGTGAAAATCGCGGACACAAGATGCACCCCAACGTTGAGCCTGTAAGCGACATGGCCCTGGTGGCACAGTCATGCGACATCATTTTCCCGATCGTTCCGTCAGCGCATTTCCGCTCTATGATGAAGCGGCTATCGAATTACCTTCATCCCTATCACCTGCTCATTCACGGAACGAAAGGATTTGACATCCAGCTTCCGCCCGGACAAACACTTTCCAGCGTGAAGACGCTTAACCGCAACCAGGTGAAAACGATGAGTGAGGTGATCATGGAGGAGAGCGTGGTGGTTCGTGTGGGATGCCTCGCGGGCCCTAACCTGTCAAAAGAACTTGCCGCAGGACATCCGGCTGCCACCGTTATTGCCAGCCCATTCAATGAAGTAATTCAGATTGGCAAGAAGCTGCTTCGCAACGATCACTTCCAGGTCTATGGCAACAACGACCTTGTTGGTGTCGAGCTCGCTGGTGTTTTGAAAAACGTGATTGCCATTGCTGCGGGTGCACTGAGCGGAATGGGCTATGGCGAAAATGCAAAAGGTTTGCTGATCAGCCGTGGCATGGTAGAAATGGTTTATCTGGGGCGCGCTCTTGGCGGGAACACAAAGGCTTTTCTTGGTGTAGCCGGTGTTGGCGACCTGGTAACAACCTGTAACAGTTCGCTGAGTCGTAACTTCAACGTGGGCTACAGGCTTGCGAATGGCGAAACGTTGAAAGACATTCTCTCCAGCACCGATGAGATTGCGGAAGGTATCAACACAGTTCAGATCGTAAAGAAGTGCGCAGATTATTACAAAGTTCGCGCTCCGATCACTTCTACCCTCTACAAAGTTTTATTTGAAGACCTAACAGTAAAGCAGGCTCTGGATTACCTGATGCGGTATCCGCTGCATGTGGATATTGACTTTCTGTGATTACTTTTTGAAAGCGTTCTGAATTCTCTCTGCAGCCTCAGCCAACTCTTCCTTCGCAGGATTCAATTTCGTTCTGGTGAAGTTAAGATCGTTCATCGAATTCATCGGCACCAGGTGAATGTGGGTGTGCGGAACTTCGAGGCCGATCACCGCCACTCCTACTCTGCGGCACGGTATCGAGTTTTTAATAGCAAGCGCAACTTTCTTCGCGAACACATTCAGGCCGGCTAGTGTCTGGTCATCGAGATCAAAAATAAAGTCCACTTCCTTTTTTGGAACAACGAGTGTATGCCCGACAACAAGCGGATTGATGTCGAGGAAGGCAATGTAGTTTGCATCTTCGGCAACGATATAAGCAGGAATTTCCCGATTAATAATGCGTGTGAAAATACTTGCCATAGAAAATCACTTAAGCTCCGATGTTAACAATTTCAAACTCCATCTCACCGGCTGGCGTTTTGATCTTGGCAGTGTCACCCTTCTTTTTGCCAAGGAGTCCTTTGCCTATCGGTGACATTGTTGAAATCTTTCCAGACTTGAGATCAGCTTCCTCCTCAGACACAAGGGTGTATGTTACAGAGGCGCCATTTTTTCTATTCTTAATAGTAACCTTCGATAAGATGGAAACCTTAGAAGTGTCAATATTGGTCTCATCAAGAAGACGTGCGTTGCTGAGAAGGTCTTCCAGCTGAGCGATCTTTGCTTCAAGATGACCTTGCGCATCTTTCGCTGCATCATATTCTGCGTTTTCGCTAAGATCACCTTTGTCACGCGCTTCAGCAATCTGACGTGCAATGTCTGCGCGGCCTTTTGTCTTAAGGGTGCTCAGTTCCGTCCTGATTTTTTCGAGGCCATCTTTTGTATAGTATGAAATCTTGCTCATAACGATGATCGTTGATTGTAAAAAATAAAATCGCCCCGTTTTTTTTCACGGAGGCGAAAAAGCAAACAACGGCCTCATCGCTGAAGCCGTTGTTAATACAAAGGTAACAACTTTAATTAGGAAACCAAAAATTTAAGTGCCCACCAATTCTGGCAGGTTCGTCTTGATCTGCTCGAGAATTTCATCATCGAAACGAGCGAGGTAGAGGGTTTTTACCTTCGATAGCTGTTCGACTGTCAGGCCTTTCGCTCCTCTCAGATCAGCTTTATATAAGCTGGCGTTTTCAAAATCAGCGCCCATCAGGTAACAATTTTGAAGATTCGCCTCCATCAAAAACGCATTGCTGAAGTTCGCCTTAATGAGAAATGCGTTCTCAAACTGTGACTTGATCAAAAAAGCATCTTTAAAGTTAGCGCCACTCGCATACGCTCCTTTCAGGTTCGTAGAATTCAGATTTGAGTTTTCAAAATTCGTTTGATTCAACCGGGCATTCTCCAGGTTTGCTTCGATCAGCGATGACTGCGAAACGTTTGATGAATTTAAATTCGAACCGGTAAGGTTACAGTAGTTCAGGTTTGTGCGCGGAAGATAACAGTTCACCAGGTTGATCTCATGGATCTTGTGGCGGTTCAAGCGCTTGATGTTACCTACTGTACGGAACGCAGCTTCTTCCGATTCCCACAAACGGAAGTCATCAATCTCGTCTTTGTACGTTCGGATTCGCTGGCGTGTTTCTCCGTTCTTGTTGAGCCAGAAGATCAGGATACCGATCACAGCAATGTCGAAGATCATACCGTGCGCTTCGGCAAGAACCTGCTGGATGAAGGTGTCGAAGTCGCGAACGTAATATTTCAAACTCAGGCTTATGACGAGGACAGCCATCACCACCAAAACGATAGTGGAAGTCAGCAGCGGCTTCTCAATGATCGAGTTGTAGAACTCGGTCCATTTTTTCATTCTCGTTTGTAAAAAACCCATAGCGCAGACTTCGTCAGATATTGAAAGTACTAAAAAATCAAATCCAAACTACACATCCAACCGTTTGATTTTCTCCACCAAAGCTACATTAATTTTCACATGCGATTCGTATGTCCAGCCTGCAATGTGTGGGGTGAATATTACATTAGACCTGCCTTTTAAATTTTCGAAGGCTTGTTTTTGTTCGGGCGAAAGCTTATCCAGCTTTTCGTTTTCAAGTACGTCAAGCGCTGCCCCGCGCACTTTTCCGCTATCCAGCGCGCGAATCAGTTCTTTTAAGTAAATTATCTCGCCACGTGCGGTGTTCAGAAGGATGACGCTTTTCTGAAAACGGTTAAGATAGTCGAACGTCACCATTCCTCTCGTTTCCCGCGTCAGCGGAACATGAAAGCTGAGAATATCGGTTTCCTGGTAAATCTGCTCCATCACTGCTTCGGCACAAGAATCCGATCCAAAGCCAGATTTATATTTATCATACGCCAAAACCTTACATCCAAATCCCACCAAACGTTTCGCAAAAGCCTGGCCCATATTTCCATATCCAATCAAACTTATCGTCTTGCCGTTGATCTCCTCACCACGATTGCCTTCGCGTTCCCATGTGTATTCCCTTACTTGTCTATCACCCCGCGGAATATTCCTCAGCAAACTCAATAATACTCCAATGGTGAACTCACCCACCGCATCACGATTGCCCTCAGCGGCATGGAGGATCTTTATATTCTTTTCCCTCAGATAATCTACATCAAGATTGTCCACTCCTG
This sequence comes from Chryseosolibacter sp., assembly GCA_036402075.1. Taxonomy (GTDB): domain Bacteria; phylum Bacteroidota; class Bacteroidia; order Cytophagales; family Cyclobacteriaceae; genus Chryseosolibacter. Next base: position 59,211 of record DASWTP010000151.1, read on the forward strand.
CGCCTGCCCTGCCAATGAACCTGACCGTGGGAGCATCGCCAAGCAGCTCTCGATTGATGCTGGTTTTACTTCGCACGATCAAACCATCATAGTTCGTGTGAATTCTTCTTATTTCATCAGCCGTGATCTCCGGCAAGTAGTCACTCTCCCAGCCAATTTCCTCGAGAAGCGAAAACAGGCTCGGGTGCATAGAATCAATGATCAAACATTTACGCGCCATCAGATCAACATTATACGAACGATTAAAAAATACAGGCTTAGGCCGAGCAAGTCATTGATCGTAGTAATGAACGGACCTGCTGCGAGAGCAGGATTGAATCCAAAACGATTCAGCAAAAGTGGCGTGATCGTGCCGATGAAGGAAGCAAACACAACGACACTGAAAAGTGCAATGGCAACCACCGTTGACAATTCATATTCTCCAAAAAGCACGATGTTCGCCAGGAGCACAATCACCGACAGAAAAAGACCGTTGAGAATGGCCACGAAAAATACTTTCACCAGGCGTTTCCACAATCCTTCGTCAACAAAATTCGGGTTCGCGAGACTTTGTACAATCAGGGAAGACGATTGAATGCCTACGTTCCCACCGGTGGCCTGAATGAGCGGAACAAAAAACGCGATGGCGGTGAGCGACATCAGCTGCGCTTCAAACAGGCCCATGAACTTCGCGTTCATAAGTCCACCAATAATACCGATCAGCAACCAGGGTAAACGAGCCCGTGTATTTCTCCACACGCTGTCATCTTCCTCCACGTCTTCGCTGATACCGGTCATTGCCTGACGTTCCTCTTCGGCCTGCTCGGTAATTACGTCTACTACGTCATCAATGGTAATTCTTCCTACGAGCTGGCCCGTGACGTTCACCACCGGAATCGATTCAAGATCGTAACGCGACATGATTTCGGCCACTTCCCGATCTTCGAGATAGGTTTCAACGGCAACAATATCCTTCTCGCAGATGTCTCCAACAACCGTGCGCGCATCAGACACAATGAGATCCTGGAGGGCTACGCGCCCAATTAATTTGTCATCATTGTCAACGACATAGACCGCATAGAACTTCGACACGTTTTCGGCTTGCTTGCGAATTTCATCCACGCATTGCACCACAGTCCAGTGCTGCCGTGCTTTGATGAGTTCTTTCGCCATCAAGCCACCAGCAACGTTTTCTTCGTAGCGAAGGAGTTCCGTCACCTGGACTTTTAATTCAGTATCAAGACCGGATAATACTTCCTCCCGTTCTTTTACCGGAAGTTCATGAAGGATATCAGCTGTATCATCAGAAGCAAGCTGGTTGAGAAAAGTTGAAATCTCACCAGGCTGATAGATCTTAAGGTAATTTTTTCGCGTTTCAGGATCGAGGTCGGAAATAATTTCCGCCTGAAGTTCAAGCGGAAGCAGGTCCATGACGTACTTGGACTCTTCTGCGTTGAACTCATACAACAGCGAAGTGATGTCAGCAGCCTTGATGCCATCAAGTGTCTCACGAATGAACACAGCATCACGCTGATCCAGTGCTTCCTGGAACCGGTCTCTAAACTCCTTGGTCAGCTCAAATTCAACTACGGGTTCCTCCACGATGTTCCTCGATTAATCTGGTCAGCGAAATAAAATCTTCTACCGAAAGCTGCTCAGCACGCTTATCCATAATGGGAAGAGCCGCTACTTCGGCAGCCAAATTTAGATTTTTTAGAGCGTTGCGCAAGGTCTTACGCCTGGTATTGAAGCCCTGTTTCACCACTTGCACAAACAATTCTTCATTACAGCCAAGTTGTGAACGTTGATTGCGTGTTAACCTGATAACCGCGGACATTACTTTCGGTGGTGGGGTGAATGCTCCCGGCCCGACCTTAAACAGGTACTGAATATCATAGTAGGCTTGTAAAAGGACGCTCAAGATTCCATAGGTCTTTGTACCGTGCGGTTCGGCAATACGGTCAGCTACTTCTTTCTGCAACATGCAAACCACCTGCGACACACGGTCACGGTTCTCCAATACTTTGAAGAAGATCTGCGATGAGATGTTGTACGGAAAGTTCCCGATGATAGCGAATGAGGCAGGGAAAACGTCTGCGAGCTCAAGCTTAAGGAAGTCGCCCTCAATGATGCGGCCTTCCAGGGCTTTGTAATTCGATTTCAGGTATGCAACCGAGTCGCGGTCAATCTCGATCACTTTGAGATCAATCGAATTTTTATCAATCAGGTATTTCGTGAGCACACCCATACCTGGACCTATTTCTAAGACGGAAGTAGTTTTCGTTCCATCGAGCTCCAGCCCGTTCACAATCTTTTGTGCGGCAGCCTGATCGTGAAGAAAGTGCTGGCCCAGTGACTTCTTCGGTCTTACCTTATCCCCTTTGTATACCTTCATTTCGGTTTGAATTTCAGCCCGTATTTCCGCGAATCCAAAAAATCCTGATATTTTTCGTTAATTCGCAGCATTCAATCTTAACAATGACTCAACAAAAACCACGCATTGGTATCACCCTGGGAGATCCCAACGGTATCGGACCCGAGGTCGTTATCAAAGCTCTAGCGGATACAAGGATTCTTGGGCTTTTCACTCCGGTTGTATATGGATCTGCTAAAGTGATCTCGCATTATAAAAAAATCTTGAACATTGAAGAGTTCAATTACTCACAGGTGCGCAACAAGGGTCAGCTGGCGCATAAGAACATCAATGTAGTGAACTGTTGGGAAGAGACGCTCGAAGTAGCTCCGGGAAAAGGATCAGCGGAGAGTGGCAAAGCAGCTTTCACTGCGCTAAAAGCGGCATGCGAAGATTTAAAGGACGGCCATCTCGATGCGATGGTCACTGCCCCTATCGACAAGAAACTGATTCATAGTGCTGAATTTCCATTCAAGGGTCACACCGAATACCTCACGCAGTTTTTTGGCGCGAAAGACAGCCTGATGTTTATGGTGAGCGACAAACTCAAAGTCGGCCTGGTAACCGAGCACGTGCCCGTGAACCAGGTTTCTTCCCTTCTTACCAAAGAGCGGATAGAAAGCAAGCTTAACCTGATGGAAAGCTCCCTGAAAAAAGACTTTGGGATTGTGAAGCCGAAGATCGCTGTGCTTGGACTTAACCCGCACGCTGGAGATAACGGTCTGATCGGCCAGGAGGACGAGCAGATTCTTAAGGCCGTGATCAATGAGAATCGCGGCAAGGGACGTCTTGTGTTCGGGCCTTTCCCGGCCGATGGTTTCTTTGGCGCAGCGCAGTACCTGAAGTATGATGGAGTCCTTGCTATGTATCACGACCAGGGATTGATTCCATTCAAGTCCATCGCTTTTGAGGATGGTGTGAATTATACAGCCGGGCTGCCGGTAGTTCGAACCTCGCCCGATCATGGAACTGCGTTCGCCATAGCAGGAAAGAACCAGGCTCACGAGAGTTCGCTGCGTGAAGCGATTTACCGGGCTGGTGATATTGTTAAGAGCAGGATGGAGCCGTCCAAAGAAAAATAACCTTTATTGGGTATGCAATTCTACCATTTAACTGCTGTATGCTTCAAACAAAGGTTTATTTTCTAAATTTGGCTTCAAGTAATCGTTGAAATGGATATTGTCACCAAAAAGCAACTTAATATTTTAATTCAGCTGGCCGAAGCCGATAAACATTTTGCGAAAGCGGAACGTGAGATGATTTTCAAGATTGCCAAAGACCGGAACTTTCCGGAAGACATGGTGAACGACCTTATCCGTAACCCGGAACCTATAGACACTTTAGGCGCGCTCTCTTACGATCAAAAATTCGAATACCTTCTTTCAACCATCGAACTCGTTTTTGCCGACCATAACGTTTTTGAAAGCGAAATCATTTTTTGTAAGAACATTGCTATCAAACTTGGCTTTAAAAAAGGCGTTGTTGACTTTGTCATCGAGAATTACGGCAAGAAGAGCCGTGACGAATTCAAGCAGCATTTGCTGAAGGAGTTTGTTGTCTAGCTAAGAGCATCTCCTATGCTTGGAGGGGTAAAAGCGTCAAATCGCGCGTGACTCGATATCTTCGTAAAAAAGCAAAGTGCCTTTAGACGAAAAAATTAAGGAGACGGTCAAATTGAACATAGAATTGATGAAAATCATCGCTATCCTTTTTGCCGGAACTGTAGGTGGCGTTAGTTCGTTAATTGTGAAAGGGTGGTCGAGTGCCAGAGAAGTGATGATAATTGCAATCGGCATTATTGTTTTTGTCGGCCTGGGAATTGCATTCATTAATGTCTTTAGAAATACGAAAAGCCTGTTAAAATGAAACTGACAATATTGGAGGGCACCTTATTAATCTGCTTTTTCGTAGGAGCTATGATTCCGGTGGTTTCGGGCATCGTTTACTTCATTAAGGAAAACAACCGACTGGAAAAATCTCAGCACCTGAAGAAGTAGCATTTGCCCGGTTGCGTTTTACGCTTATTTAGCCCCTTTTCGGGCCGAAATCTTCATTTTTCCATTTCTTTTGCGGTTTCTCCACATTTTTTCTAAATTTGCCGACTTATTTTAAAAAGCCTGGTGTTGGATTGAAATGAAGGCATTTAAGATCAATATCATTGGCCTGAGCAATAAGGAACATCAATTTGACTATCATATTGGTGAGGAGTTCTTCAGGCATTATGGAAATGGAATTGTTTCCGAAGGCGAGTTGGATGTAGTGGTTACGCTTGACAAGCGCGAAACCATGATTGAAACCAGGTTTGAAATAAGCGGCAAGGTAAAACTGATCTGCGACCGAAGTTTGGATCCATTTCAGTATCCGCTGAAGATTGACAAGAGGGTAATTTTCAAGTTTGGAGATGCTGACGAAGAATTAAGTGACGAGATCATCATGATCCACCGAGATTCTGACAGCCTTGAACTAGGACAATACATTTACGAGTTCATTGGACTCGCAATACCGATGAAAAAGCTTCACCCCCGTTATGAGGGCGAGCTTGATCTCGAAGACGATTCTGAAGGTAAGATCATTTATACTTCCGGAGGCGACTCGGAAGATCGGGATGACGAAGACATTGACCCACGTTGGGAGCAATTAAAAAAATTAAAATAAACTGTTGTTGATATGCCAAATCCGAAACGAAAAACCTCGAAAACCAGACGGGATAAGAGAAGAACACACTATAAAGCATTTGCTAAAGAACTAGCTGTAGATGCTACAACAGGTGAACACCACCTTCCACACCGTGCATACTGGCACGAAGGAAAACTTTACTTTAAGGGTAAGGTTGTGATGGAAAAAGAAGTGCTCGCATAATGCATTACATCCACACATCGCATAAAAGTGTGTGTTCTGCTAATCACTGCAGGGGCAATAAACCAACTGTAGTTTAGTTAGCTGAGATATAAAAATTTGCTCGGGGGAATCCGGGCATTTTTCATTTATACGATCCGCCACGCCAGGCGCGGTGGGATCACAAGAACAAAATCAAACTATGAGAAAAGTAAGAGCTGCCATTACGGGTGTTGGTGGATATGTACCTGACTACGTGTTAACCAACAAGGAACTCGAGACAATGGTAGAAACGACAGACGAATGGATCACCACGCGCACTGGAATTAAAGAGCGAAGAATTCTGAAAGGTGAAAACCAAGGCGTTTCTGTCCTCGGCATCAATGCTGTTAAAGATCTACTGGCGAAAACCAAGGTTGACCCAAAAGAGATCGATCTGATCATCTTCGCAACCGTTACGGCAGACATGACCTTCCCCGCGACAGCTAATATTGTTGCTACCGCTGTGGGCGCAACAAACGCGTGGAGTTACGACATGGGCGCTGCGTGTTCCGGTTTTCTTTTCGGATTAACAACCGGAGCAAGTTTCATCGAGTCAGGCATGTACAAGAAAGTGATTGTGATTGGTGGCGATAAAATGTCAGCCATTCTCGATTATACCGACCGCACCACATGCATCATCTTTGGCGATGGCGCAGGTGCCGTATTACTTGAACCAACCACAGAGGATGTGGGTGTAATGGATTCCATCCTCAAGAGCGATGGCTCAGGCGAAAGCTACCTCCACATGAAAGCCGGTGGAAGTCGCAGGCCGGCTTCAGTTGAGACGGTAAGTGCACGCCAGCATTTCGTATACCAGGAAGGGTCTGCCGTCTTCAAGTTTGCCGTAACCAATATGGCAGACGTATCCGCTCAGATTGCAGAACGCAACAACCTGACACCGGAAACTATTTCATGGCTCGCACCTCACCAGGCTAACAAGAGAATCATCGATGCCACCGCGAATCGCGTAGGCATTGGCGAAGACAAAGTGATGATGAACATCGAACGTTACGGCAACACTACAGCCGGAACAATTCCACTGCTTCTTTGGGACTATGAAAAGAAACTAAAGAAAGGCGATAACATTATCATGGCTGCGTTCGGTGGCGGGTTTACATGGGGTGCCGTGTACGTTAAGTGGGCGTACGATAGTAAATAGTAAATAGTCACTAGTCATTAGTCATTAGTAAAGAGCATTGGGGATTAGGCATTAAGAAATTAGTGAATCAGTGATCGCAACAGTTTTGGAGTTTTGGAATTTGGATCTTGGAATTTTGTCTCACGGAAGAGCATAGTAAGTGAGACTGAGCCTTACTCAAAGACTGTTCATCGCGTAACTTGTATTTAATTGAGGTATTTGTAACTTAAAGTCGTTTTATAAAATTTTATGGCAACCGTATCGGATCTCAGTAAAGGAAATTACATGCGCTACAACGGTGAAGTTGTGCAGGTGGAGGAATTGTTACACAGAACACCGGGCAACCTTCGCGCATTCTACCAGATCAAAATGAGGAACGTTCGCAATGGTAAAGTTGCGGAGAACCGTTTCCGCCCTGGCGATGAAGTGGAGATCCTGCGCGTTGAAACAAAAGAATACAACTACCTCTACCAGGATGGTGATAGTCTCGTGTGTATGGACAACGAAACGTTTGATCAGATCTACCTTGACAAGGCGTTGCTCGGACCCGCGGGCGCCTATATCAAAGAGGGCGTGACGCTGTTGATCGCATTTGAGAATGGAACGAACCCCATCACCGCGGAAGCGCCTGCACACGTAGTAATGGAAATCACCTACACCGAACCAGGTCTTGCTGGTGACACTGCAACACGAACCCTTAAGCCAGCAACGCTTGAAAATGGCGCTGAAGTTCGCGTACCGCTGTTCGTTAACACCGGTGAGAAAGTTAAAATTGATACCCGCACGGGCGAATACATCGAACGTGTAAAATAATAACTATGAGCAAAGCCCGTATGCCAAAACCGAATTCCAAAAAAGAAGCGTCCGCTAAATCTTTTTCCGGAGCTGCATCGTCAAACCAATCTGAAATGAAGACATCTGAAATCAGAGACCTGATCGATTTCATCTCTAAGACAGGGTTGAATGAGGTGAACATTGAAACACAACAACTCAAACTTCATGTGAAGCGTGAGCCAGATCAAAAAGTATTTAAGTCTACACCAGTGATGGGAGCCGTGGCACCAGCTTCAGCACCTGTTTCTGCGCCAGTTTATCAGGCGCCAGCTGCCCAGCAACAAGCCGCTGCGTCAAAGGCTGACGCTCCGGCACCTGCCGCAGGGAAGAAAACTGTTGATATCAAATCGCCAATGATTGGTACGTTCTACCGCTCATCTGGACCAGATGCTGCCCCATTCGTTTCTGTTGGCGACAAAGTTTCAAAGGGTCAGACTGTTTGTATCATCGAAGCAATGAAGCTTTTCAACGAAATCGAATCTGAAGTTTCAGGAACGATCGTGAAAGTAATGGCTGAAAATTCATCACCGGTGGAATACGACCAGGTGTTATTCGTTGTTGAGCCCGATTAATAAATAACCAAGATCCAATAACCAAATTTCAAACGGTGCATCCGTTGTTTGGTTTTGGGTCTAACGAGTTTAATTTGTGTAAATACCAGAACAGCCAGACCACCTTTCAGTTTTGATTTTTGGAATTTGGTTATTGGTTATTGGAATTTTAAAGCATTTATGTTTAAAAAAATATTAATTGCCAACCGTGGCGAAATTGCGTTGCGAATCATTCGCACGTGCCGCGAGATGGATATCAAAACAGTAGCGGTCTACTCTACTGCCGATCGCGAAAGCCTTCACGTACGTTTTGCTGATGAAGCCGTTTGTATCGGTGACGCGCCCAGCAAAGATTCGTACCTCAATATTCCGCGCATCATTTCAGCTGCTGAAATTACAAATGCGGATGCGATTCATCCAGGATACGGATTCTTATCCGAGCGCGCTGAGTTTTCTGCAATTTGTCATGAATATGGAATTAAGTTCATCGGCCCCACTCCTGCCATGATCCAATCGATGGGCGATAAGTCCACGGCAAAAGACACGATGAAGAAGGCTGGTGTTCCAACCATCCCTGGTTCGGATGGACTGCTTTCTTCTGTTGACGAAGGCATGAAACTTGCCAAGAAGATCGGCTATCCTGTAATCGTGAAAGCTACAGCTGGTGGAGGTGGAAAAGGAATGCGCATCATCAATGAAGAAGGTGAATTCAAAAAAGCGTGGGACGATGCCAAACGCGAAGCCGGTGCTGCCTTCGGAAATGATGGACTCTACCTTGAAAAGTTTGTTGAAGAACCACGCCACATCGAAATCCAGGTTGTAGGCGACCAATACGGAAAAGTTTGTCACTTGTCTGAACGTGATTGTTCAATTCAAAGACGTCACCAAAAGCTTGTTGAAGAAACGCCTTCACCAATCATCAGTCAGGAACTGCGCGAGAAGATGGGTGAAGCTGCGATCAAAGGAGCGAAAGCAATCAACTACGAAGGTGCAGGAACCATTGAGTTCCTCGTTGACAAACACGGACAGTTCTATTTTATGGAGATGAACACACGTATCCAGGTAGAACACCCGATCACCGAAGAAGTTACGGATTATGATTTGATCAAAGAACAGATTAAGGTTGCAGCTGGTGTGCCGATCTCCGGCACAAACTACTTCCCAAATCTTTACGCGATGGAGTGCCGTATCAATGCAGAAGATCCTGCAAACGGATTCCGTCCATCACCGGGAAAGATCACAAACCTTCATATGCCTGGTGGCCATGGCGTGCGAATCGATAGCCACGTGTATGCCGGCTACACCATTCCTCCGAACTACGACTCGATGATTGCCAAGCTAATTGTGAGCGGCCAATCACGTGAAGAAGTTATCACACGCATGAAGCGTGCGCTACAGGAGTTTGTAATTGAAGGTGTGAAAACCACCATTCCATTCCACATTGCATTGATGGATAACCCAACATTCCGCTCAGGAAAGTTCACAACAAAGTTCCTGGAAACGAATTTCGATTTCTCAACTTTGAAATAAGTTCACGAGCATTTTACCATAAAAAGGACATCAACCGATGTCCTTTTTTAGTTTATAGTTGTTCAAACTCTTGTATACTTTGTCCGAATCGTTTGCCACTCATATAAACTAATAGCAAAGGATACCATTTTCGCGCGCCTTCTGATCTTTTTAGATATATTTAAAAAGAGCTGGCACAACCAGCCTTTCGAGTATACCACTTAAATCTTACTACCTTGAAGAG
>DASWTP010000152.1:0-8463 GCA_036402075.1 Chryseosolibacter sp.
CCGGTTTAAGGCGAAGCATATTAAAAGCAGCGATTTTCTTCTAACCCAGGGCGAGGTTTGCAAAGATCTTCTTTTCGTTCAAAAGGGATGTCTGCGTTTATACTATGTAAAAGACGAGATCGAAGTCTCGGTCTGGTTCTCTTTCGAGCACAGTTCAGCCATTGAAGTGTATAGCTTCATCAGTGGCCTGCCAACCAATTATTTTCTTCAGGCAATTGAAGACAGCGAAGTGTTATATATCAGTAAAAAAGAATTGGACCAGCTTTCTCTGTCGCAGCCTAAGATGCAGGTGATGATGAAGAATTTCTGGGAAGATGTACTGCTCAACCTGATCAGCCGGTTTACAGCCCTGCAGACAGACTCGGCAGAGAAACGATACCTCGACCTTCTGGCTAAACCGCCATATATGAAAGCAATACCCTTGAAGTATCTCGCTTCGTTCATTGGAGTTACTCCTACATCGCTCAGTCGTATCAGGCGACAAATCAAAAGGCAGTAAGACCGGCTGTGAAGAAAATATGATAAGAATAAGTTTCCTCTCCCCCTTGTAAGTTCCATTGCATTATGGGAAAATACTTTCGCGACATCAGTATTCACACCTACAATGGACAGGTTCTTCCGGAGGAGAAGACACAAAGGGACTTCAATGTATCTGCCCACACCGTTCAGGATTTGTTTTATTACCTCATACCCCGGCCCATCGAGTTCAAGACAATCACTAAACTTAATATTCTCATCACTGACAAACTCGTTTTGCCGAAACAGTTTTCGGTTTTCCCAGACGGCATCGCTGAGTTCAACTTTTTTTCCTTTGACTTCGCTGCCTATTTTCGAAGTCCGAGACCAGAGCAAAATAGCCTTCTCCTTGCGCTCCTTCGTGATACACTTACCAAAATTGGCGATCCCCAAGAGAACTCAACCGCAAAGCTTCTGAAGGTGTGTGATAAGATCCGGGAAAATAATTTTGCACTAGAGTGGGAAAGTAAAAAAATGTCGAAGCAAAGCCGGAACAGAAAGTACGAGGCTAAAGTGATCTTCACCGTTGATGATCATGGACAAAATGCACGTGTTGCGATTCTTGACAAGAATGGAACGCTGCTTTTGGAAGAGCAATTGCTCCAAAATGTTCTGTTTGAATTTTCTGAGAAACTCGCCAGGTCGCAATGGGAGGGAAACGTATTCAAAATAGTCGGAAAAGACGGCCATGTTTTCAGAGAATATGCTGTCGGATGAATGAAAAAGACTCGCCATGATTAAAATACGACACTCACTGCTTTCCGACCGGATGTTTCTTCTCGGGTTGTTTACTCTGGTTGTAAATGATTTCGTGCTTAAGCACCTTGTAGGTGGACTGGTAACAGGTAAGTTGTCTGATATTGCCGGACTTTTTGTTTTTCCTTTTTTCTGGAGTGCGTTTTTTTCAGCGCATACACGCAAGATCTATGTTTGCACTATCGCGCTGTTCATCGTTTGGAAAACGCCACTCTCAACGCGCGTTATTTTTGAAATCAACAATGTCTTTGGAACGGAATTTTACCGTGTTGTAGATTACTCCGATCTGCTTGCTTTAGTTGTTGTGCCATTGTCGTACGTTTACTTTCAACGACAACGCGAACGCGATAACACTGAATCCAGTTCGGTGAGAATTGCGCCAATGGTAATTGCAGTAGTCTCAGTGTTGTCGTTTGTGGCCACCACCCTGCCTCGCACCGATGTGGCTGTCAATATGCCAATTGGCGAATCCTACGAAGTGGACCATTCCAGGAAGGAAATTCTTACCCATCGGATGAAGCCAGCGCGGATGACGACTGACACGCTTTTGCCACCTGCTACTGACAGCTTGTTTTTGCTGCGATTTGATAGTGGTGGTCGCACGCTGGTCGCATCAGTAAAGATCCTGGAACATAAGCCGGGAATAACGACAATGGAATTGGTGTCTGTAAAATCGGTTGTCGTATTTGCACGCTTTTTTGGTCGCATCGATAAAGATGACCGTAAAAAGATTAATCAACTAACGCGTGACGACTACAGGAAATTTTTTGAAAGTGGCGTAATCAACCTGGTCAGGAACAGAGCCGATAACGCCATATACTATATAAGCCAAAGCGATCAATCTGTCTCACCTGCTAATTAAGGTTGAGGCGTGATGGATGCAAGAACAGCGCTGGTGGTTGGATAAATCGAATTTACCTATGGACAAATCTACATTTGACATTACAAAAATGGACTGCCCATCGGAGGAGACTTTAATTCGCATGAAGCTTGGGGCCTTCACCAACATTAAGAACCTTGATTTCGATTTAGAAAAACGAAGGCTTACGGTGTACCATGACGGCTTAACCGAGCAGATCGAACAGTCAATTAGCGATCTCAAGTTGAATTCAAAACGAGTTGCTACCGAAAAGGTGCCTGATTTTTCAACCATTGATGCGGACAAAAGTCAACGCAAGCTTTTGTGGATTGTTCTAAGTATAAACTTTGCCTTTTTTGCCGTGGAAAGCGTAACCGGCTTCATCTCAAAATCAATGGGCTTGGTTGGTGATAGTCTCGATATGCTTGCTGACGCCATTGTGTATGGACTGAGTCTTTTTGCGGTGGGCCGCACGTTGCAGGCAAAACGAAACGTAAGCCGCGTGAGCGGATATTTTCAGATGACCCTGGCGTTTGTCGGATTCGTTGAGGTGATCAGGCGTTTCCTGGCTATAGACTCGCCTCCCGATTATATGACGATGATCATTGTGTCGCTGTGCGCTCTTGTTGCCAATGCAGTTTGTCTCTACCTGCTCCAAAAATCAAAAAGCAACGAGGCCCACATGAAGGCAAGCATGATTTTTACCTCCAACGACATCATCATAAATGCAGGTGTAGTCCTGGCTGGTATTATGGTCTTTCTTTTCGATTCTAACAAACCGGATCTGGTTGTGGGAACGATCGTATTTGTTATTGTGATGCGAGGAGCGTTCAGAATTCTGAAGTTATCCAGGTAATGAAATTCCGAAGGGCCTGGAAAATGTTAATGAAAAAGCGATCTTAGCGACTGAAGTGAGGGAGACACCAGTTGATAGTCAATTTGGATAATCCTTCTCAAATGAGAACGTTAGGCTGCTGGAGGCTCATGGAAGATCAGCGACATTCAGAATGTGCGTTAACCCGCGTTCGTTCACCATTAACAAACGAACATAAATCCATCAAATGTATAGTGAATTGAAACACCGGCAGGTAAACGTGGGAGACCTTACAACGGATCATGTTGTAACCTATTTCACGTTTTATGGCCTTGGATACGTCTTGGAAGTTTGCCAGGTGCGTAATTAGAAATAACATGCCGTGCTATGAAAAATCCAATTGAAACTCAAAAAGAAGGATACCGTCAGCTTATCAATCTGTGTGTGGCGGAATCGGGGCGACCCGGACTCCTCGCTTTTATTGATAAGCTTTCGGACTACAATGGAGATGACGAGTACGTGACCACGCTCAATTACGTAAAAGATTACCTTGAGGAAAACGAAATCCATTTTATAATGGCGTTTGACTGGAAGCAGGAAGTTGATGACCTGGCCTGGCGCATTTCATCTTCCTTGCGCGACAATTATGACATGAATCTTGAGTTGCCGGACCCCGGTGTTTATGGAGAACAGGCATCGGTATCGTACAAAAACGTCTTTAAAGATTACGATAAAGCAGTGGCGCGCGGAAACTTAAAACTAGGATTTATTGACACCAATTCAGACGAATACGTTTTGGTCTTGCACAAAAAGGAAGACGAACGCAATGTGCGGGATGCTATAGAAAAGATTGGGTACCCTTACCTTGATGTTAGCTCCCGCAAGATCAGCAACGAGTAGATTCCATTTGTCAACAACTCTTGAGGCTGCCTTTAAATACCAAGCCCAACGTGCAGTGCTAGCATCAAATTGGCGCGATCAGGCTGTTGGTAGCGCTCAAAAGAAGGTGCAGTCTTCAAGTCGACTGTAGTGGTAAGTTTTACAAAATCGTTTAGGTGAATTAAGGCCCCGTATCCGACAGCGCAGCCGAGGCCTGTTTTACTACTTGAAAACAGATCGGTCCTCGTGTTGGTTAAGCTGAAAGGAAACATAAGGATTGCAGTAAGAAAATTAAGATCGGGGCGTTCCATTTTGTAAACATTCTGGTCGAAGTGGCGCACGCCAACGTTGAATATCATCATTGGGATCACGCGACCTGTTCTCCTGAAGAAAAAGCGGTTAGTCAGATCGATCATGCTCGCGTCTGTCGCACTGTGTTGGCCGAGTGACGAAGGTTCCTTCTCGCCATGCAGCATGATGCGCAGCCCCACATGGTATTGTTTGCTTGCCACCGGACTAATGGAATATATAAAACCACCGAACACCGCTGGCTTTCCGGCTGTCTCCGCATCAAGCCCAAACGCAAAGTAGTGTCTCTTCAACGCATAAACGGAGTCACGTTTGGTCTGTGCGCACAAGATCGCGGAAATGGAGCATAGCAGGACGAGAAGAAATGTTTTCATAGGCGAATTGTTTGGGGTTACACAATCGCACCATTCAGCTACACATCTTGAAGTTAATGATTTTTGAAAGGTAAATAGCAGCGGGGCGCAAATATTTCACGCTTGCAATCGTTATGCATAATAGTTTTTTTAAATTTAGTTCGAAGGCCATAGTGCTTATAGTCTCGCTCCAACACAACAATGAAAAAAGATCTATTCCTCATTCTATTCGGCCTGATATCCCTGAATGTCTCTGTGGCCCAAATTGACTCCATTGCACGAGCAAAGGAAGACAGCCTCTGCCGAGAGTTGATACGCGAGCAGTTTGATTTCATGCGCTCGAACGGTCATCAACATTTTGGCAGCCTGCCCACGAAAGGATGGTACACCGAAACAGCACCAAAAGCTTTTGGCTACGGTATTCCCTGGAACAACGTGATTGACGAAACACAGGTGGCAAGTGGCATTGTAATTCAAAATAGTCTGCCCAAAGGTTCAGCCTATACAGACCCAAATGGCAACACAATGGGGTATGCCATCTTCTTTACGCGCATCATCAATGAATCGGCTTCTCTAATGGAAGTAACAATGACTTTTTCAGCGGACGTATTTTCGCCATCGCCTGATACATACCTTCGACTTCTGCTACCCACCGACACCATGACGCTTGACAAGGTATTATTGTACGACTATGGAGCTACTGGTCTGAAATCATTCCTGGATACTTCCCTGAATGTTCCCGGCATGATCCGGAAACAGATCGCCCCAAAGGATGATTTTCTTTTTTATGTTGTGATGCTGGTCCATCAAGGTGGTGGTGGCCCGGCCCGGGCCGGACTTGTTGTAAGAGATCAAAACCTGTTTTATAAATTCAACGGCATGGGAGCGCAGTTTGAGCCGATGCTGATTCCCTGCGGAAGTATTACGTTCAGGAAATGAATTTTTCACCTGGACGAATTCGCCAGAAGACGTGATCTTAAAGGACCTTCTGCATCTGACGCTTCGAAGTCGGCAGTCATGGGGAGATAAGCCGTAAACCACCAATGAAAACATCAAAAGTCATAATCACAATCGCCCTGATCTTGCTCGCATGGTGCGCGCAATCCAAGTTTGGACTTTTCGGACGTTTCAATTTTGCAACTGCTTACATGGACCGCTGGAATGGAAAAGAGCGCATTATTATTTTTGGCGAACCGTTTGAAACCGATAGCATCAAATCCGCAACCGCCCCACGCCTCGGCTTTACTTATGAGCGCCTCGAAGATTGCACGGTGACGACTTCGTTTGTGAACGGTGTCACCGACTACAACAGCATTATGAGTGACGCCATAAACAACAGACTTGGCGAAAATTGGAATGACAGGCTCGAGCGCGAAATTGCCGACATAAAAGCACAGGGGAAAGAGTAATTTTCTGCAGGATGAAGATAGGTTTTCTATTTATGCTTACCATTGCGGGCATTTTCTCTGGCTGTCAACAGCGCTCGGACTCTGGTGGTATAGCGCGTGCGGATAATACGGGAATTTCAAATCGCAAGAACGAGACGTATGCAACGCAGGAAAAGCAAAAAGCAGCGGATGATGGCGAACTTGATAGTGTGTGGCTTGAGAAGGCGCGAACGGATGCATTCAAAATTGCGAGGCCTGCGTTCCGAAAAAATGATTTTTCCCGACAATACGAGTTTTATCCCGAGGATAGTTCTTATGCAATTGGTATTGATATCACCATCGGAAATCTTTTTGACGATGGTCAGCATTACTTTCTTTTACGAAGGCACGTGCCCTGGGCAACTCTCGTTGACGTATATAAACTCGTGGACACTACAACACAGCGGGTCATCAGCAGATCGCAGGGCGGAATGACCTTTGTGCGCGATACGATCCTTGATGTAAATGGTGATCACGTCAACGATTTCCTGGTACATTGGTATCCGGCTTCGGGTTGTTGCAGGCGCAATATTTACAGCGTCTACCTTAACCTGGCTTCGAACCGCGCGTTTTCGAATGAATACGAGTTCATCAATCCTACATTTTCGCCAGGGGAAAAAATTATCCGCGGTGTCGAGTATGGGCATCCGGGCGAGGTGGGGCTCTATAAATACCGGTGGAACGGACTTGAGGTTGATACGGTTGAATTCATTTACCCGGATGTGCAAGCCAAGGGGCAGTTTATCAAGACACGCAGACGTCACTACCGCCCCACAAAAGATGACGGAACAGTGCTCAAGAACGTTCCTGCCGAATATCACCACATCGAAAGCTATGATTGGTTTATTGAGTTTTAGCGATAGCCTCTTGAAGAATACGATGTTGCCGTTCATTTGAACTGATGGCTGGCAATCATGCATACAAACATTCTATTCATCCACCATGATTACCGGATTTTCATTCACTGGGAGCAACGGTAATGTGTCATAGTCATTGCGGAAGCCCTTGTACATTCGATAATAATAACCAACAATGTTCTCTCGCTTTCCACCCGCCCATTTGAATCGAAGGTAGTCTTTAAGAAACCGATCCTCAATGGCATAGCTGGCTTTTCCACTCAGGTCGCGCGGGTGATGGCCTACGTGCGTCTCAGTATCAAGCGAGCGGTACTTGTCCATATAAAAAGGACGATACGATGAAAAATTCTGCACCTGGTAGATGGCATGACCTAGCTCATGCGCCAGGATGGTGAATACGTCATTTAAAATCCACACTTTAATGGTTACGCTGATTGGCCAATCAGAATTACTGTAACGGATAGATGTTGTACCAGGACAATGTGAGCGTTTGGTATATGATCGGATGCACTGGATAAATACGTCAACCTCCCTTCCTGATTCATCCTGCAGGGTATCTGCCTGGGCATAGATGTCGGGTGAGATTCGTTTGAACTCAGCGATTACTTTTTCGGTTGCCTCAAACGCTGCGAAGAAACGTGCGTACTGGTTTAAGTAATGGTGCAAGGCTTTCTGCTTGCGCGCTGATATGGAGGGCTCTTGTAGAAGGACCCGCAGCGCATTGGCCGAGATGCGCGCATTGGCGAGCTCGGCTTCATATCCGTTTCGGATTCGGGCTGCCGCATTTGAAGTGAGGAGTGCGAAGAGAAATGTGAGTAGTGTGATGCGCATAACGATGATGTTGCTGAACCAAATATTGAAGCATCTTCGGTTGGCAACGCTGTGGCTGCTATGGAAGGGCAGACCTGGAAAGATTGAGCACCATGCCGGGAAGCACGGGGCCTGCCTCAAGTTTCTTGTTGAAGTTTGTATGCATCCGCATTTTTGCTTTTTCGAAAATGTAAACGACCTGCCGTTTTTCATCGATAAGCCAGGCGAGCATGCATCCGTTCTCAATCCATTCCTTCATTTTTGCTTTTGTGGATTTTAAGTCATCCTGTGGCTGGCGGAACTCCAGGACAAAATCAGGACAGAACTGACGGAGTCCGCGGTCAGTGAGTACAGCGCTTATTAATTTGGTGCTGCTGGCCCAGGCAAACGTTGCTTGTCGGATGGCACCGTTTGGAAGTAGAAAGCCCTTGCCTGTTACACAGCTACCCATCTGTGCAGCTTTGCTCCACCGCTGAAGCTGATCGATCACGGAACTCGCCAGCGATCCGTCAAAAACCGGGATCTTTAAGCTGATAGCCAGATGACGATTCGGTAGACGTTCAATTTTGTACCCATGATTCTCCTCGCAAAGACTGGAGAAATCTTCATCGGTCATCTTTTCAATGTAACTGCCTTTGAGGGTCATAGTGGTTGATTGTGTTATGATTTATGTGTAGTACAAATTCAGCCGCGCAAAACCAGCAAAGGCCGAAGAAGGAGGAAAGTTGATGACCCACTGAAAATACGATGATCAAAACCCTATGGTATACGTCCACGTACGATTTGGTGATCGTTAGGCATACACAATGAAATTGTTCGGTTGTCATGGGTTGGATGAAGGAGCCTTTTAGGATTGCCATAGGTCTTTCATTGAAATTGTATT